>NZ_JACGVN010000035.1:0-39318 GCF_014077245.1 Colwellia sp. BRX8-9 | reverse complement strand
TGAGGTCTTGAGGTCTTGAGGTCTTGAGGTCTTAAACTATTTTAATTTTTTATATGACTATAAAAAACAGTAAAAACAATGTTGGCGGAGTGGACGGGACTCGAACCCGCGACCCCCGGCGTGACAGGCCGGTATTCTAACCAACTGAACTACCACTCCGCTGTATTGCTTTCTTCAAGTTTTACTACCTAAGTAGACGGTACTTAAACCCGTGATTTTACTTTTGAATGTTATTATAAAAGATGTCACGCCTTTTATAGTTAGGTCATTCAAACCTTATTCTTAATTTAAACAATGTTGGCGGAGTGGACGGGACTCGAACCCGCGACCCCCGGCGTGACAGGCCGGTATTCTAACCAACTGAACTACCACTCCGCTGTATTGCTTTTGAATGTTGTAATAAAAGATGTCACGCCTTTTATAGTTAGGTCATTCAAACCTTATTCTTTACTTAAACAATGTTGGCGGAGTGGACGGGACTCGAACCCGCGACCCCCGGCGTGACAGGCCGGTATTCTAACCAACTGAACTACCACTCCGCTGTATTGTTTTAAACGTTTAGTAAAACTAGGTGCTTAACCTTTGATTAATTGGCGGAGTGGACGGGACTCGAACCCGCGACCCCCGGCGTGACAGGCCGGTATTCTAACCAACTGAACTACCACTCCGCTGTATAATCAACACATTCGTCAACAAGTCGTTGAATGCGGCGGAGATAATACGGTTAAGACGCAGAGCAGTCAACCACTTTTTTAATATAATTAACTGTATGCACGTTTGATGTACAATACGGAGGAATTACATTCAAAAATGGCTTTATTTAATTGGCTATTCATCATTTTTTGTTCTTTTTTCGGCGAGATATAAAGTAAAAGACTAACGCAATAAGGACGATTCCGACGTTTGCAACAGCAATAATAATATAAGTTTGTAGATCTTTTTCACTTTTTGCGCTTTCTTGTTCGACTTTAGCTTCTTGCAACTCCATGGCTAATTGTTTAGCTTTTTCCTCTGCTAGTATAATTTTATCGGTAATAACAACATCCGCTTTGTCTACAGGGAGTGATGTCATTTCACCATTAGCATTTAGGGTCGGCATCACTAAGCCCGTTTTACTTTCTGCATTAAAGGTAAATTGTTCTAACACTAAACGGAATTCGCGGCCGTTAATTGTTTTGCCAAAAACACTCACTTGTATACGATGAACACCTGACTCGGTGTAAGCAAGTTCGTAAGTACGTAAATTTCCTTTTCCTTCCATAATAGAAAATGGTACTTCTTGACGGTCTGGAAAAATAACTTTCCCTTGAAACAAAACACTATCCACATCTACATAAGTGGGGTCGATAGTAAAGATGACCTTGTGAGACTTCCCGACTTCCATTACGGGTTCAACAGAAATGGTAATTGGTGTCTTTTGCAAAATAATGGGTTTTTGTCGTAACTCTCGAGTAGCCATCGGCATAATAACAGAGTAAATAGGTAGCCATTCACCCGGAGCAAAAGCAAGTTCAAATTCGCCGGTAAAGACACCATCCTTGGCATACTCATCTAAGTCACGGCCATCATCACGAAACTGCGCTATTTTAATGGGTTCAGCACCAAAATTATCATACGCAGAATTATTGGTACTAAAAAAATCTACATTGAGGTTAATAACGTCACGAAAGAGTGGATCGTCAATAGCTTGTTCTCCATTATAAAGGTGCCCTTCAATTTTTAAGGTTTCTCCCGAGAGGATAACCTCAGGTAAGGGGTCAACTTTAATAGTGACATCAGTGACAACCATAATGTGGCTTTGCGGTAAAATATCACCAATAGCCTGCCAAGGGCCGGGCATTGGATTTTTAATGGTGATTAAATCAAAAGTACGATCATCAAACCAAGTGATTTTATCTTTAGGTAAATTATTAATTTTAATTTTGGTGCCATCAGGGCGCACAAGTATGATGGGTGGCGTGCCACTTCTTCGATAAAATAACAGAGTTATTTCTTCAAGCAAGGCATCTATTTTAAACCGATTTTCAAAATAAGGAATAGCATTGGTAACATTATCTGATTGGTAATAATCAATTTTGGTTTGTTGTCCATAACTTGGTATAGATATCAATAGAAAGGCTACTACTATGATAATAAAAAGTTTTGACTGACCTATTTGGGCCATATTGGTTCGCTCCCTTTTTCAGCAACAATCGCTAATCTTTCACTATGCTTAATAAGTTCATCGGCAGAAGCTTGGATAACCTTTAATTTTGTTCGTTGTGCGGGTAAACGACGAATAGCATTACTGTCACCTGATTCGCTGCCTGCTGATAGATTTAACACGGACTGCTTACGCGTCATCTCTACATAAACAAACGCTAAAAGTTGAGCATCGATTAATGCACCATGATAAGTGCGGTCGACTAATTTATCGACACGATAGTAACGGGCTAAATAATCTAGAGTCTTTGGTGAACCAAATTCATCTTTTGAAACATGCAACGTATCTATAACAGTACACATATCACGAGTGTTGGGAATATTTCGCTTTAATAAAGCAAATTCATTGTCCATAAAGCCGATATCAAATTTAGCGTTATGAATAACAAGGCGTGCACCTTTAATAAATTCGATAAAGTCATCGGCGACTTGACTAAATAAAGGTTTATCACGAAGGAACTCATTGGTTAATCCGTGAATATTGATAACTTCCTGATCCATTTCAAATAATGGATTGATATAAACGTGAAAACTACGACCGGTTAACTGTCGGTTGATCATTTCAACACAGCCTACTTCAACAATTCGGTGCCCTTCCCTAGGATTAATACCCGTTGTTTCTGTATCTAATATAATTAATCGTTCATCTTGCTGTACAGCTTGTTCGTTATTCATTGTGATTTCATCACCTTTTTTTTGGGTCAGGAAGTGGCTCTGGAAACTCAGTAATATTTATTGTAAATTTTTTACTGAGATTTAACATGATTATAAGCGCTCCAACAATAATAGCTTGGGTAATTAACCATGTTAATGACAGTAAATGCCAATAAAAAAAGCCAACTAAGCAAATAATCAAATCAAAAAGTAAGGCGAAAGTGAGAATACCTTTACCATGGCGCCATGATTTTTTAACCCAACCTTTCGCATTTGGCCGGCGTAAACTTAAGACAAGGACAATAAAAACACCTAACGCCCCAGAGCCTAAGCTTAAATAAAACAATGATGTTTCAGGGTATATCCATTGAATAATACCAACACGGTCTTTCATATTGGTTACCGACATTAGCCAAACAACATAACCCCGTAAAATAAAAATCAAGGCTACGTAGACCCATTTTGATATTTTCAAACAATCAAAATTGTCAAAATCTTGCACCGAATAAGCAGAGTAATTATGTTTACTCATCAATATCATGACCGCGCTTTTTTGTATGCTCTATTCTTAAGTGCTCTTGTGCGGCGGTAATAGCTTTTACTGCTCGGGATCTAAATTCACGATAAAATAAAGTATAAACAACCAGTAAACTGGCAAAAATAAATAACGCAGGATGAAAAAACCAACACATTGCCGCAATAGAAAAATAATAAGAACGTAATCCATAATTATAAGAATGTGCGGCTTGGTCTTGTACTATTGCCATTTGTTTTGCATAGGCACGCAAGTTTTCATCTTCGCCTAACTCATCATAAGGCGCAGCACCAATCATGACATTTAAAAAGCCATACTGTCGCATAGACCAAGTAAATTGAAAAAAGGACATAATGAAAATAAAAGCTAAGACACCTAATTTTAATTGTATCGCCGCATGATTTGGAAAATCAGCATAGGGAATTGAACCTATTACCGCTTCTAAACGTTCGACTTGAGCGAATAGAGTCAATACACCGGCTAAAACCAGTAAAGTTGTTGAAGCAAAAAAAGCAATATTTCGCTCCAAATTTGCTAACAACGCAGCTTCACCAACACGAATATCTCGCGTCATTAGCTCATTCATCCAATGAATTCTATGTTGATGAAGACATCTGGCGATACAATTAGTGTTTTTTGCTTTGACACGAGCAAACCAAGTGTAACCAATCCAACAAGTTACAAAGCATATAAAGGCAAGAATATCGAGTAAAGTAAGTGGCATAATAATGAAGAATTAGATAACAGGCATTCCATTATGCAGGAGAATATTTATAGATTCGAGCTAAATTTTCTACGATTAAGCATGCAAAAAATGTTAGAAAAAACCATTAATCGTATTCCTTATACCAGTTATCGTAATTCCTTTGACAGAAAGTCTAACTTTCTTCACCATCGCCGGTAAATCTATTACTTAAGTTTACCGTCAGTATTGCAGATAAACTTTGTGCAAACACTTTCCTTTGGAGCATCAATGTTCACTGTCAAATTCAGCCATATTTTGACTATTTCCACTTTATTATTTTCTTTTCATTGTAAAGCTAACGCGCAACAGTCAACCCAAATCCCAAGGATTTCAGGTAAAATAACCATAGATGCTAAATTAGATGAAAAACAATGGCGCCATGCAAAAAAAATATTAATCAATAACGTTACTCGTCCATACGACAATATACCTAGCCAAGTTCATACCGAAGCGTTATTAATGGAAGATGGCGGTACTTTCTATATTGCTTTCATTGCTGAAGATCCAAACCCAAGCCAAATTCGAGCGTTTTACCGCGATAGAGATCAATCATGGGGTGACGATGTCGTTGGCATAAAAATTGACACTTATAACGACCAACGTTCGGCTTATCGATTTTTAGTCAACCCTTTAGGCTCTCAAATCGACGGTGTCGAAAATGAAATAACGAAAAGTGAAAGTGATTCTTGGGATGGCATCTGGGACAGTGCAGGAATAATTAACGATAAAGGCTATATAGTAGAAATGGCTTTACCCCTTCGTATGCTTAACTTTACTGAAAAATCGTCATTACAAGATTGGGGCATTGAATTAATGCGTTTTTATCCGAGAAACGAATTTTTTCGTTTCTCAAACGTCCGCCTTGAACGAGATAACGACTGTGAGTTATGCCAACTTCACACGATTGAAGGCTTTACGGGGGCAAAACAAGGCGATAACTTAACAGTTACGCCTTCACTTGTTACCGGCGTTAATGAACAAAGAGAAAATAATGAGGATTGGCAGAGTGAAACCAACACAGAAGCTAGCTTAGATGTTCGTTGGGGAATAACACCTGACTGGGTGTTGAATGCCACAATTAATCCAGACTTTTCAACGGTTGAAACAGATAATGCTCAGTTAAATATCAATAATAACTTTGCACTTTTCACCCAAGAAAAAAGACCGTTTTTTCTAGATAATGCTGATTACTTTGATTCAAATTATAACCTGATTTATACCCGAAATATTAACGCGCCAAACTACGGTGCTAAATTAACTGGTCGAGAAAATGATCACTCCTTTGGTTTATTTGTCACCGATGACGACAGTACCAATATTTTAATCCCCGGTAATAGAGGCTCTTCCATAGCGAGCATCGAAGGCGAATCAAAAGCAAGCGCTTTTCGCTATCGTTACAATTTTAACGAAAACATCACTATGGGGACCGTAAGTACCATACGTACCGCCGAAGATTATCAAAATATAGTACACAGTGTCGGCAGTCAAATTAGACTTTCAACGGCTGATGTCTTTAAGTTTCAAGCGCTTTATTCAACTACAGAATATCCTGACAACTTATTTGAGCAATTTTGTAATGCCGATGATAGCGACGATTCAAGTGAGTCAGACAATTGCCATGCGCCACCAGAAAACATTGACTGTGGCTATAGTCAATGTGATTACAATGAGCAGGTTTTACGGACCTTAAAAGATGATAAGTTTAGTGGTAGTGCCTTTAAAACCAGCTATTCTCACAATGACCGAGACTGGTATTACCGCGTAACATACGATCAGCAAAATTCTGGCTTTCGTGGTGATTTAGGCTTTATTCCTAATGTTGACTACAAGCGTTTTTCTGTTGGTGGTGATAGAAAGTGGTATGCGAAACCAGGCGAATGGTGGACGAAATTTAAAATATATTCTGATTGGGATATCACCCATAACGACAATAATGAATTGATTGAAAAAGAATTTGATATCAACGCTCAACTAAATTCAAGTATGAATTCATACTTCCGCTTTTCTTATTCAAACCGTGATTTAGTCGGTTTAAGAAAAGATAAAAGTATTTTAGCCATTGACGGTAACACCACCTTATTTACCGAAAATCAATTTTCACTCTTTGGTGAAGTTAATCCAATGCTAGGTCTATACTTTAACAGTAACTTTAAATACGGCGATGCCATTGATTATAGAAACAACCGTCTTGGCCGTACTAAACAGTGGAGTTCAAAGGTAACCTTAAATGTTGATAAGCATTTAGAATTAAATATCAAACATACCTTTAATCAATTAGATGCCACTAATCATAATGTCGATGCGACCAGTAACAACGTCTTTACTGCAAGATTGACCGATTTTAGAGCAACGTACCAATTTAATGTGTTAAGTTTTTTACGTTTTAGTTTTATTTATAATAATACCAACAGAAATATTAACAATTATATTTACACAGATCCCGAAGATATTACCCAAAGCAGGAAGAACGTCTCAACTGAATTGTTGTACGCCTACAAGTTGAATTCGCAAACAGTTTTCTATCTAGGCTATTCTGATAGACACTACACCGAAGAAGATTTTAGCGACTTAAATCAAAATAAACGTAATCTCTTTATGAAGTTTAGCTATGCTTGGATGAAGTAAAAATAAATAAAAATCTCATCAGCTTTTAAGTAAAGTCGCCATTTGGCGACTTTTTTATTGCCTGCTAATAATAGAGCTAGAATAATTAATGATTGTTTTAACTGCATTTTTTTGACACAATTTATCCAGAGTCACAATATAAAAATAATAAAATGTAACCCTGGAGAGAAAATGTTGTTGTTAAGAAGTAGCTACAAAGCCTTAGTAGCTAGTATATTCTTACTATTTTCACAGAATAGTTTTGCTGAACAAAATGCCCAAGAACAAACAATTAATAAAATCGATCATTTATCGATACCTTATGCTAAAACAAAAGTCACCATAGACGGCAACATCAACGAAGAGGAATGGTCTCAGGCATTATCCATAGAGCTCAACATTGTTAATTCCCCTTGGAATAATAAGCCTAGCCCGGTTAAAACCACCGCAAAAATATTTGAAAATGGCGAGACCATTTATATCTCTTTTATTGCCCAAGATCCCAACCCAGAAGAAATAATTGCCTACTTAGGTGACCGAGATACACGACTCGAAGACGATGTGGTGGGTATAAAACTCGACACTTACAACAATCGACGATTAAGTTATGAACTCTTTGTTAATCCTTACGGATCGCAAATCGATAGGATAAAAAACGAACTCACCGGTGATGTCAATTCAGCTTGGGATGGTATGTGGCAATCGTTTGGCAAAAGAACAGCGAGTGGCTATCAAGTTGAAATGGCTGTGCCCTACCATGCATTGAACTTTGCTGACACAGATGAAGAAAAAACCTGGGCAATTGAGTTTATTCGTCTCTACCCGCGCGACTCTCGCCTGCGTATATCTCATATACCGCTCGACCGAGACAATGATTGTTGGTTATGTCAAATACCTGAAGCAAAAGGTTTTAAAGATGCAAAAACCGGTAACAATTTAACAATCACGCCAGCAATAGTGGCAAGTAAAAATGATACTCGTGACATTTACGACCCACAAGATGAATGGCAAAGCGATAACGACACCGAAGCGGGCGTTGACTTACGCTGGGGTATTAATGCCAACACGCTATTAAACGTTACGGTAAACCCAGATTTTTCGACAGTAGAGTCTGATGCGGGACAACTTAGCGTTAATAAAACCTATTCCTTGTTTTATCGTGAGGCTCGCCCTTTCTTTGTAGAAAACTCAGATTATTTCTCTTCAAATTTTAATTTAGTTTATACCAGAAACATTGCCGACCCTGATTATGGTGCAAAATTAACCGGTACTAATGACAACCATACCTATGGTGCTTTTATTAGTCATGACACAGAAACTAATTTTATTGTGCCAGGAAATACCGGATCACGTTTAAAATCGTTAGATGAAGAAAGCCACTCTGGCGCATTTAAATATCGCTACGACTTTTCTGAAGACTTTTCATTAGGTGCAATTAGCACCTTAAGAAAGTCTGATAGTTATCAAAATACCGTTGCCGGTATCAATACCAAATATAAAATGGATGACTCGAATGCTATTCTTGCACAAGTTGTTCATTCAAACAGTGACAATTCAATAGAGGAGTCGACTGATTTTGCCGACCAAGCGGTCAAACTTAGTTATGAGCATAACTCGGAGTATTGGTCGGTAAGTGCTGAACATCAAAAAATAGGTAAAGATTTCCGCGCTGATTTAGGTTTTATGCCCCAAGCTGATTATCAAGATGAGAGACTATTAGTTGACCGTTTCTTTTACAGTGAAGGCGACAGCTTTTGGCAAGAAGCAAAATTGTCAGGTCAGTGGCAAATTAAACACAATGAAAATGGTGAATTGCTCGAAAAAAGTTTGGCTTCGAGTTTTACGATTGATGGCCCTAAACTTTCACAATTTGATATTATGTTTACCTATGCAGATAAAATAGGGTTACGTAAAAGTGAGTTAAATCAATTAAATGGCGGCCTCGCAGCAATTGAGTTTGATGACTCTATTGACGGTAATACCGACCGGTTTACTGAAAAGCTTTTGACTATGTTTGCGTATATAAAACCAACAAGATACCTTTATGGTGAAGTTTATTTTTCTTTTGGTAAAAAAATAGATTACCAAAATAATCGCCTCGCTGATTATCAAGAAATTTATGCGAACACTCGCCTTAACCCAACCAGTCATTTAGAGATTGATTTTTCTTATACTTATGAAACTCTCGATACGAGTCAAGGTAATGTATACGATGCGAACATAGTGGAATTAAGAGTTTCTTACCAATTTGATGTGAACAGTTATCTTAAATTAAATGTTGTTTACTACGATGTAGATAAAAATCCAGATAATAATATTTCAGCTTATTCGAACACCAATAGTGATTTATCAACACAATTAATTTATAGCTATAAGCTTAATCCACAGACAGTATTTTTCTTAGGGTATTCAGACACTAGCTATCAAGATGACGACTTAACTACGTTAAGGCGTGGCGAACGTACTTTGTTTACTAAAGTTAGTTACGCTTGGATGCCTTAGCACCTTATTAATCGATAAATAAGTTTAGTTTGATAGCGGTTATCAAACTAAACTTTATTTTACACTGCGACTTTAATAAAAGCTCTGGTCGTTGTTTGTCTACCGAAAATCAGCGCTATTTAGACGATTGATTAACACATCGTTTTATCAATTATCAACTATTAATCAAACCTTCTACCTGCCTTCTGCCATGTTCTGCAACAGTAGTAAGCGTTGTTGTTCCTGCGAAGAAGCTTGATAGGGCAAATCGCTTAAACTGTTGACTGCAAAATCTTTTATTGCATGTTCATCAATTGAACTATCACCGTACTTGGTCGGTTCACCGGGAGCAGGTGACATTAATTCAATTGAAAAAGTTGATAAGTAAAATGGCGCTTGCCTGCCTTGTAATACTGACCGGTGAGCTTTTAAATAAAGATGACTATTGCCCTTATTGAGTTTTGCTTTGCTAACTAAGTGGGCGATGGGTTGGTAATTGGCATCAAATAAATTTGCCCGCATTCTATATAGGCCTTGCTCTCTAGTGGTTAAATTAGCTTTTAATACCATATCAGCATCTTCATTGTAGGCCGGTTCAAAACTTTCTAGGGTAGCAACTGAATCAACATATTTAAGTGCTAGGGTAATATTAATATTCTTACCGTTAATTTTCGCCTTAATCGATGCTTGCAATTCTCGTGGCAAATCTCTTTTACCGGTAAAGTGTGAATGCCAGTTTTCTTCACCCTGTTCAAATTGACTGGTCAATAATACTTTACCTGTAATGATATCGACAAGTTGCAGCTCTGCGCTGGTAATATTTTCACCGGTTAGTGTCGCAAAAACGACTTCGGGATAGGTATAACGATATTTTGATAATGTGGCACTTACTTGAGTGCCATTGTCGTCGACTAACATAGATTGTGGATTAAAAAAATTAGGGGTTAAGCGGTCAAAATCTTTATCCGTTAAAGGTTGTGAATAGGGTGGAAAAGTTAACTCTGCCGCATACGCTTGTGCAACAAGTACTGCTGAATCGTTTGAAGTGATTTTATTAACTGTAGCCTCGAGCGAACTATTATTACTTGGCGGCTGTTCTGGCAAGCTAGTTGTCTTAATTGGAATTGTTTTTTTCAAGGGTTCATTAACAATCGTTAGTTTTTGCGGTATTGATGGCCAAAAGAGCCAAACAACAACGGCGATAGAAGATATAACACTGAATTGTTTTAACAATGATTTTTTTTTCATAACGGCTTTACTCTTTTGCCAAGACACTGTTGATTTTCCTTGATTAACCTAGAAAATCAACAGCCTTAACTATATTATTTAATTCGGAATCGCGTCATAAATGAGCGTTGACATACTGTCATCATTCGAATTTTCAACATAGAGATAATTACTTTTCCAAAGCCACCAGCCAGTCGTTTTAGTATAAGTGTCAAAGTAAATACTTTCTCCTGACAGTAGGTTTTTCTGATTACTTGCTGCCGTCACTTTACCTTGCTGTTGTGGCTCAAGTAACGAACCATGACTATAAGCTTTACCCATAAGCATTGGATAATGGTATGGCATAAAACCATTAACGGCATTACCTTGCTGTTCTATTTTACCATTTAACGCGATACCGGTACTGCAGCTACCGTATCTTGCTTGGCGATTAGCTCCGCAAGAGGAGTGCGTACCAACAACACCGTCGTCATTACCTTGAATAAATGGGCTAGTACCCCCTAAATATTCACTTGCATCACCGACAAAGCGTAGACGAGGGATCCTCGCATCTGGTAATGGTGCAAGTTGTCTAGCGTTATTGACTTTTAAATCATTAAGTACGCCCATTTCATCGCCAAGATCGCCGCCTAACCAAGCCTCTAATGCTGCCTCAATGACAAAAGACCACGTTTCTGTACCCTCAGCAACACTTACCGCCACATCAGCAAGTTCACTACCACCACCTGCGCCAGCAATGTCAAAAGTTGCAACAATATTCAGTGGTGCTAATCCAGCATTTTCCAACCAAGTTTCTTGGTTATCTATAATATACCGTGCCACTAAATCACCGGTTGAATGTGTTACAAAGATGCAACCCGGTGTACAAAAGTTACTTTCAGAAAATGATTTCAACTTTGGCCAAACATAGTCTGTGGCTATTTTACCTTCTATTCGTTCATATGAGGGCCAGTCAATACGGGCATCACTGAGGTTATTCCAATAGCCTTGCCAGTAATTTTGACCACTCGCCGTAACGTCACCATCAACAATAAGTTGTTGTGGCTGAAAGCCATGGATAAGTACTATTTTATATTCTTTACTGTAAGAAGCTGCTGAGCAGAATGTCAGGCAGATCCCTGCTACAACCGTTATACGTTTGATTATATTCATTATTTCCCCAAATTATTTTAAATTTTATTTTATAATTATATTTTTACGTCTTATTTTTATTGGTACTACAACTCATCGGACGTTCGACCAGTTAAAATTGATAATAGTCCAATGACCATTTATTAGTCAATGGCTAATTATTTATAATTTTGATAGTTTATTGACAATTTATTGATAGTTTATTGATAGTAAAAGCAAGGACACTTTCAGAAGAAATCAACAAATTTTAAAATAATACCATTAAAAAAAGAGGTAAATTAATTCAAGCGCTGAACACTTTTTACTTATTAGCATAAAGAAGCGCCACCATAATATTAAAACCACTTTTAAAAAGCTTGTTTGTTATTCGCCAAGCTATCATTGGGGTTTAACAGCAATTATAATTAAAGAATAAAATAGGTTATTATCAAAAAGAACGATAATTACAGGCTAATAACACACTAACTTAACTAAAAAAGCATTTCTATATTCTTTTTTTGTATATAAGTTAACAAAATATCACTTCTTTTATTTCTATAAAGCGCTAACCTTGTGCTATTAAAGTAAATAAAGCTTTATTAAGGAGCTACCATGACGACAATATTTGAAGATAACTCAACCACTATAGGTAAAACGCCTTTAGTAAAACTTAACCGTGTAACTACCGGTAATGTTTTTGCAAAAATAGAATCAAGAAATCCAAGTGCGAGTATTAAGTGTCGTATTGGTGCAAACATGATCTGGGATGCAGAGAAGAAAGGCTTATTAACACCTGGTAAAGTAATCGTTGAGCCAACAAGTGGTAATACCGGCATAGCCCTTGCCTTTGTTGCTGCAGCTCGAGGTTATGGTATTACGTTAACTATGCCACATACCATGAGTTTAGAACGCAGAAAGTTATTAGCGGCTTTAGGGGCTAAACTTGAATTGACCGATGGCGCCAAAGGTATGAACGGTGCTATAGCTAAAGCGCAAGAAATTAAAAATTCAGATCCAGACAAGTATGTTTTATTGGGGCAATTCGACAACCCTGCCAACCCTGAGATCCATGAAAAAACTACTGGTCCAGAGATCTGGGCAGATACCGATGGTAAGATTGATATTTTTGTTGCCGGTGTTGGAACAGGCGGTACCATTACCGGTGTTAGTCGTTATATCAAAAATATTGCCGGCAAAAACATTATGTCTGTAGCTGTTGAGCCTACTGACTCACCGGTTATTAGCCAAAAAATGGCGGGTGAAGCATTAACACCTGGCCCACATAAAATTCAAGGTATTGGTGCTGGTTTTATTCCTGGCAACTTAGACTTAAGCATGATCGATGCTGTTGAAAAAGTGACCAACGATGAAGCCATGGCAATGTGTCACCGCCTAATGAAAGAAGAAGGTATTCTTGCGGGTATTTCTTCAGGTGCCGCGGTTGTTGCCGCTAAACGTTTAGCTGAGAAACCTGAAAACAAAGATAAAAATATCGTTGTTATTTTAGCAAGTTCCGCTGAACGTTACTTATCAAGTCCATTATTTAGTGATGAGTTCACTGATAAAGAGCTTGTACAATAGTATTGACATCATCAAAATAAAAAAGACGCTAAGGCGTCTTTTTTTTGTTTTATCAATCAGCAATAAAGCGAGCAATCGCCGGATGAATTAAGCCACTATGGCTTACCGGCCCCATATGTCCGGTTGGAAAACGTTGATGTTCAACATTGGGTAAATTGGCTTTAATTTGATTGGCTAATGATTGGCTCAGTTCAGGGCTGTGTTCCCCTGTCATCATTAACACTTTACAAGTAAGACCACTTAGATCGGTTAAAGTATATTTCTCTGATATTAAACCTTTAAAGTCTAAACTCACCTTAGGCATATCTCTTGCCATTATATCCTGAACTTTTTGTGGTAATGCTTTGAAAAAACCTGTTTTGTTCCAAAAATCAGTGAATATCTCTGCCGCCTGATACCTATCATCGATATTAACTTTATTAGCAAAGTTATCCGCTAACATTCGAGCATCACTACTTTGTTCAAGTAAATGAAACGCAACCGGCTCATATAAAGAAAGACTTAATATTTTTTCTGGATTCTCTATGGCTAGCTTTAAGGCAATCGCACCGCCACAAGAATGCCCAACCAAGTGAAAAGACTGATGTTGAGCAACATGAGTAATAATTTTTTTAATACGGTTAATTTCAACATCAAAATTAAAATTTAACTCATCAGCGACTTTTTCTGCATTCCCATAACTGAGCAAATCAATATTGATGACTAAGTAGTGAGGTTCAAGCAGTTTGACTAAGGGTTGCCATTGTCTGGCCGAACTTAGCGAACTATGAAGAAGTACAACCGGTGTTCCCTGCCCTGAAATATAGGCACCTTTTAGTAGATTATTTATGGTCATTGCAGCTATTGATTAGCGATAAAACACCATTATCAGCTTAATCTAACAAATGTCAAAGTGAAATAACACTCAGTCTATTGATGAGCAATTACAGAGAATACGGCTATAAAAGTTTACAAAGTAAATAAATAAAACTTCACGCTTTTGCTGACATTAAATTATTTAATGTGATAGAAATTGGTTAACTCAAATTTTCAACGAAGTTAACTTAACGCCGTTTTGAAAAAATACAATAATAAAGAGTATTCATGGATATAAATCTTCAAGGTAAAAGCGCATTGGTCTGTGGTTCAAGTCAAGGGATCGGTAAAGCCTGTGCGATTGAGCTTGCTCAATTAGGCGCTAACGTCACACTATTCTCACGTAATCAATCAGCCCTTGAATTAGTCAAAGCTGAGCTTGATAAATCTCAAGGTCAAAAGCACCAAGTATTAATCGCTGACTTTTCGAATACAGAACAAGTAAAAACCGTGATCAATGCGCATATTAACGCATCGGGTGGTTATGATATTTTAATCAATAATACCGGAGGACCCGCACCTGGACCGGCCAATGAGGCTGGTACCGATGAATTTATCAACGCCTTCAATTTACACTTAGTGTCCAACCATCACTTGGTTCAAGCGCTTATCCCTGGTATGAAAGAAAAGCAATATGGCCGTATTATCAATGTTATTTCTACGTCTGTTAAGCAGCCGCTCAATGGCCTAGGTGTTTCTAATACCATACGTGGTGCGGTGGCGAGCTGGGCGAAAACCTTAGCAAATGAATTGGGTGAATTTGGTATTACTGTCAATAATGTCTTACCCGGGGCTACTGCAACCGCTCGTTTGGATGCTATTATTTCAGGGAAAGCCAAAAAACAAAACATTTCAATTGAACAGGCTACGCTTAACGAAAAAGCAA
The DNA here is from genome assembly GCF_014077245.1 of Colwellia sp. BRX8-9. Taxonomy (NCBI): domain Bacteria; kingdom Pseudomonadati; phylum Pseudomonadota; class Gammaproteobacteria; order Alteromonadales; family Colwelliaceae; genus Colwellia; species Colwellia sp. BRX8-9. The sequence goes on along the minus strand of NZ_JACGVN010000035.1, from coordinate 24,438 downwards.
TTATTCCTATGCGCCGTTTTGCTAAACCCGAAGAATTTGCAGCTGCGGCCGCTTTTTTAGCATCGCCTGCTGCTGGCTATATCACAGGTATTAATTTACCCGTCGATGGTGGCAGAACCTCGTGCTTATAAGGTTTACTTTAATAAACAATAGCTAGAGGAATAGTAATGCTCAATGAAAATAATATTATTGAAAACTTTATTGATGGCCAATATCAAGCGCCCGTCAATAATAATTATTTAGATAATATTGAGCCGGCTACAGGGCTAGTTTATGGCCAAATACCCAATAGTGATATCGCTGATGTTGAACAAGCTGTTGCAGCAGCAGAGCTTGCCCTGCCCGCATGGCAGGCCTTAGCTTTAGAACAACGTGCCGACTATTTAATTGCCATAGCACAAGAAATTGAAAACCAACTTGAATCCTTAGCACTTGCCGAAGCCACAGACAATGGTAAACCGGTTTCTTTAGCGAGAATGGTAGATATTCCACGTGCGGCAAGTAACTTTAAATTCTTTGCTCATGCCTGTTCGCAATTCGCTAGTGAATCTCATGCGATTGCTCATGCGGCAATCAATTACACCTTGCGCCAACCTGTTGGTATTGTCGGCTGTATTTCCCCTTGGAATTTACCGCTGTATTTATTTACTTGGAAAATAGCACCAGCACTCGCTGCAGGTAATTGCGTGATTGCTAAACCCTCTGAAATAACCCCAAAAACGGCGGCAATGCTCGGCGCTATTTGTCTGAAAGTCGGTTTGCCTAAAGGTGTTTTAAATATATTACACGGAACAGGTGCAAGCGTTGGCGCTGCAATATGTAACCACCCTAAAATTAAAGCGATCTCATTCACTGGTGGCTCAGCAACGGGTGCAGCAATAGCAACTCAGCTTGCACCAAAATTTAAAAAACTATCATTAGAATTAGGTGGGAAAAACCCAGCATTAATTTTTGATGACTGTCATTTTGAAAGTACTGTTGAAGAAGTCTTTCGCGCCAGCTTTGCGAATCAAGGTCAAATTTGCTTATGTGCTTCACGTTTATATATTCAACGGGGCATATATGAAAAATTCAAAAACGCATTAGTTGCAAAAGCACAAGCGCTTGTGCCACAAGACCCTTTACTTAATGAAACAAAAATGGGCGCGATTGTCTCCAAAGCTCATTTAGAAAAGGTACTTGGCTATATTGATTTAGCTAAAAAAGAAGGGGGTACTATTTTAGCGGGCGGTGAACAAGTGCTATTACCTGGTCGCTGTAAACAAGGTTATTTTTTACAACCAACTATCATTGAAGGCTTAAGTAATGATGCAAGTTGCAACCAGCAAGAGATCTTTGGCCCTGTTATTACCTTACAACTGTTTGATACTGACGAACAAGCACTGGCACTTGCCAACGAAAGTCAATATGGCTTAGCGGCGACTATTTGGACGCAAAATATTAATAGAGCGCATCAACTCGCTGAACAAATAAATACCGGAATTGTGTGGATCAATTGTTGGTTACTGCGTGATTTACGAACGCCTTTTGGTGGTATGAATCATTCAGGTGTTGGTCGAGAAGGTGGTTTAGAAGCCATGCGATTTTTTACTGAACCCAAAAATGTATGCATAAAATACTCATAGGCTCAAATTAAACAATGAATCAAATTTGTCATAAATTTAAATCTTCAGGAGCAATATTTGCCAGCGTATTAGGCTGCAAATGGACGCTCATTTAACCTATTTTCCTCTGGAGTTCCTTAGGGTGTTTTTCGGTGATTTCGAAATCCCCTATTTAGTCGTACTCAAGTCTAAACACAATTGAAATAAATAAAGAACAAAGGTCTTTGATTGATTTTTGTCTACACTTATAACCATAAAAATATATTAATTACATCAGGATCCCTTATGAGCGATGTTAAAATTAAAACGTCTTTGAACCCGAAAATAATTAACGCGGAACAAGCACCAAAACCGGTAGGTTTATACCCTCACGCCCGACAAGTAGGCGACTTATTATTTCTTTCTGGTGTTGGCCCAAGAAAAGCGGGTTGCAAAGATATCCCTGGGGTTGTACTTGACGAGCAAGGTAAAATTAAAAGTTACGATATTGAAGCGCAATGTCATAGTGTATTCACCAATATTCGCTTAATTCTTGAAGCGTCAAATGCAAACTGGATGGACTTGGTTGATGTCACCGTATTTTTAACCAATATGGATGACGACTTCACCACCTACAATCGTATTTACGCAGAATACTTTGCCGATAACCAACCTTGTCGAACCACGGTTGAAATTAACAAATTACCAACGCCCATTGCCATTGAACTTAAATGTATCGCTGCGTTGAATCAACATAAAAAGCCTCATACTAAAACGATGGGGGAATAGTCATGTCAACGTTAAAAAACAGCATCGCTATGCCTTTTAATTTACATGCTTGGATTGATGAACATCGCCATTTACTTAAACCTCCCGTTTGTAATAAGCAAATTTTTGAACAAGACAATTTTATTGTAATGATTGTCGGCGGCCCAAATAATCGTAAAGATTATCACTATAACGCAACACCTGAATTATTTTATCAAATTGAAGGCGAAATGGTGCTTTCAGTGATTGATGGTTCGGTTGAAAAGAATGATCATCATGATCCCAAAAATTTTCAGGATATAAAAATTAAAGCTGGCGAGATATTCTTACTTCCACCAAAAATGTTGCATTCCCCACAGCGCTTTGAAAATAGCGTAGGTTTAGTGGTTGAACAAAAGCGAGCAAATAATCAAAAAGATGCACTTTATTGGTTTTGTCCTGACTGCAAAAAACAACTCTACACAGAAGCTTTTTATCTCGACAATATAGAAACAGACTTACCTAAAGTATTCACCCGTTTTTATGACACACCTGACAATTGCACTTGTCAGCAATGTGGCACAACAGTGACGAAGGGATAAGTTATGTTAAAGATAGATATTCACACGCATATATTACCAAAGACCTGGCCTAATTTACGTGAAAAATACGGTTACGGGGGGTTTGTCAGTTTAGATCATCATAAATGTGGCTGTGCCCGAATGATGGTTGATGAACAGTTTTTTCGTGAAATAGACCATAATTGTTGGGACCCTAAAGTTCGACTTGACGACTGTAAAAAGCACCATGTAGACGTACAAGTACTTTCAACGGTTCCTGTGATGTTTAATTACTGGGCAAAACCTAAAGATACGCTAGATTTATCGATGTATTTGAATGATCACATTGCCGGCATTGTTAACGACCACCCTAAGCGTTTTGTAGGGTTAGGTACTTTACCTATGCAATCGCCAGATCTTGCAATAAAAGAGCTGGAACGTTGCATGAAAATTGGTTTAGCGGGCATTCAAATTGGTTCTCATATTAATGAATGGAATTTAGACCAAAAAGAGTTATTCCCCATTTTTGAAGCCGCACAAGATTTAGGCGCGGCTGTTTTTGTTCATCCATGGGACATGATGGCGAAAGAAAAAATGCCTAAGTATTGGCTACCATGGCTCGTTGGTATGCCAGCAGAGTCAAGTTTAGCGATATGCTCGATGATCTTTGGCGGCGTACTACAACGTTTACCTAAACTAAAAATAGCCTTTGCTCATGGTGGTGGTTCATTTCCATCAACTATTGGTCGTATTGAACACGGGTTTAATGTTCGTCCTGATTTATGTGCGGTTGACTGCCCTATTAACCCACGAGATTTTCTTCCTCAAATTTATTTGGATTCATTAGTACATGATGAATTAGCACTGAAATATTTAGTCGATTTGATGGGGCCAGACAATATTGCCTTGGGTACTGATTACCCATTTCCATTGGGTGAATTAGAACCTGGAAAGCTTATCGAGAATAGTCAGTTTTCTGATGATATTAAAGAAAAGTTACTGCATGGTTCAGCGCTTAAATGGTTAGGATTATCAAAAGAGCAATTTTTATGAGTATCGCGAACACGAAAGTTAACGTTAAAAATAGCACGATAAAAATAACCATAGAACTTAATCATGCTAGTTATCAAGTCAATATAGCAAACTCATGGTCATTGGCTATTCCTGTTAACTTTAATCAACCAACGCAACAGCCTAATCACTTTTCTGCAAATGCGGCTCTAGCCAGTCCAATGCAAGCGGGGGATTTTGTTGGTGATACGAAACAAGGTGGCAGTTGCAATGTAAATGAATTGACGATTAATCCGCATTGTAACGGTACTCACACAGAATCTATCGCACATATTTGTGATTTTTCAATGAACAGTCATGCTGTCAATAATGGTATCAATAATGAAACGCAGGCAAAGACATTAGCAGAACTTAACTTACCCGCGTTAATGCCCTGCGCTGTAATATCATTAACACCTGAATTAGCTATAGAAAGTAAGGAGAATTACAGCCCTGACTTTTCTATACATGATGTCATCATCAGTAAATCTGCACTTAAGAAAGCACTTGTTGATTATCACAATGAGCAATTACAAGCGTTGGTTATTCGAAGTTTGCCAAATAACAGTAGCAAAAAACATCAAGCTTATAACAGTGAGAATCAACCTGCTTTTTTCAGCCGTGAAGCCATTTTATATTTGAATGAACGCGGTGTTGAACACCTAATAGTAGATCTACCATCAATTGACCGCTTACATGATGAGGGATTAATGACTTGTCACCATTTATTTTGGCAAGTTAATGAAGGTAGTCAGCAAGTAAACGAAAATAGCTTAGTGAATAAGACGATTACCGAAATAGCGTTTATTGATAATGAGATCCCTGATGACTTTTATTTTATCAATATTCAAACTCCTGCTTTTCATAATGATGCAGCACCAAGTCGCCCTGTCCTATTTTCAACAAAAGAATTTAATGCTAAAGAAATGAGTAAATAACTTATGCCTATTACCAATAAAACAATAAAAAATAATAAAACGACATTAGCATACGCCCAAACACTAGATCTTAATGATCCGTTAGCGAAAATACGCGACCAGTTTGCCATTCCTAAACAAGCAAATGGTGACGATGAATATTACTTCACAGGAAATTCCCTTGGTTTACAACCCAAACTTGCTCGAGAATATGTTATTGAGTTACTTGACTCTTGGGGACAACGAGGCGTAAAAGGTCATTTTGAAGGTGACTTCCCTTGGATGCCCTATCACGAACTTTTAACCGAGCAATCAGCATTATTAGTGGGGGGTAAAAATGAAGAAGTGGTGATGATGAATTCATTAACCACAAACTTACATTTAATGATGGTGAGTTTTTATAAACCCCAAGGTAAACGTACTAAAATACTGATTGAAGATCATGCGTTCCCTTCTGATCATTACGCCGTAGAATCTCAACTAAAACATCACAAACAAGATGTTGATAAAAATATGCTGCTGTGGACGCCAAGAGCAGGCGAAGAATTATTAAACACTGATGATTTATATCAAATTATTGAACAACAAGGCGATGAAATAGCCCTGATATTATTGCCTGGTGTGCAGTACTACACTGGCCAAGTGCTGGATATGAAAACCATCACCGAAAAAGCGCACGCAAAAGGTATCATGGTGGGTTTTGATTTAGCCCACGCCGTTGGCAACATCGAAATGGAACTGCATAACTGGCAAGTCGACTTTGCATGTTGGTGCAGTTACAAATATTTAAACAGTGGTGCAGGCTCTGTTGCTGGTTGTTTTGTTCATGAAACCCATAGCACTAATTCAAACAGTGAAACGCAAGTGAACCGCTTTGCAGGTTGGTGGGGACACGACAAGTCAACTCGATTTAAAATGGAAAACAATTTTAAGCCTATTGCTACAGCTGAAGGCTGGCAATTATCGAACCCTCCCGTATTATCATTAGCGGCTATTCGAGGATCACTTGATACCATAAAAATGGCAGGCGGGATCAGTGAGCTTCGTAAAAAATCAGTCAAGCTTACCCAATATATGACCGAGTTAATCGCCAGTGAACTCGGCGATAAAATTCGTATTATCACCCCCAGTAATCAAGCTGAACGCGGTTGTCAGTTATCGTTAATGATTAATGTTAAAGGCCTTGACGGCAAAGCTATGTTTAACGCGTTAGAAGAAAATGGCGTAACCACAGATTGGCGTGAACCCAATGTTATTCGAGTGGCTCCCGTCCCTCTTTACAATCAATTCCAAGATATTTATCACTTTGTCCGACTTTTAAAGGAGTGTTTACAATGAGCGTAAATGTTATATCTAAACCTGCCAATGAAACTAACATCACGGTAGCTGGAGCTGGCCCTATTGGCGCACTGCTAGCAATAATACTCGCTCGAAAAGGCTATAATATTAATTTATTTGAATCTCGCCCAGATTCTCGCCAGCATGATATATACCAAGGAAAATCGATTAACATTGCCCTCTCAGACCGTGGTTGGTTAGCACTTGAAGCGGTTGGTATTGCTGAACAAGTCCGTAAAGAAGCGCTCCCTATGAAAAAACGTGTCATGCATGGGGTTGATGGAACCATAACAGAGCAAGCTTATGGAAAAGACGACCAAGCTATTTGGTCGGTATCGCGCGCGGGCATTAATGAACAATTACTTAATTTGGCAGAAAAAGAAGCAAACGTAGAGTTGCACTTTGAAAAAAGACTTACCCATGTTGACTTTACTACGGGTTGTTCATCTTTCAGCTTTGATGTGGCACAAAGTAAAGGTCATATTGAAATTGACGCTGATTATATTTTTGGCGCCGACGGTGCTTTTTCAAAAGTACGCCGTCTTGCCCAAGAAACGCCACGCTTTAGCTATAGCCAATCTTTCATGCCTCAGTCTTATATCGAATTAACGATCCCAGCAAACGAAAACGAAACAGGCGATGCGCGTTTTAAGATGGAAAAAGAAGCCCTGCATATTTGGCCAAGAAAAGATTTTATGCTGATCGCTCTGCCCAACCCTGATGGTTCGTTCACTTGTACATTGTTTATGAATTATGAAAGTAAACATGACGAAGCGTATTCATTTTGCAACTTAACAGAAAGAAGTCAAGTAGTTAAGTTTTTCAACGAAAATTTTGCCGATGCAATGCCCATACTAGCAGACCCCATCGACGACTTTATGTCCAAGAAAGCTAGCCCACTCTTTTTAGTTAAAGTGGACCCTTGGGTGATCAATAACAAAGTCGCATTAATTGGTGATGCTGCTCATGCAATGGTGCCTTATTACGGTCAAGGCATGAACTGTGGCTTTGAAGATTGCCGAGAGCTTGGTGAAATTATTGATCAATATAAAGGTCAATGGTGCGATATTTTTCTTGCTTATCAAAAACAGCGAAAAATAAATGCTGATGCTATTACTGAATTAGCTCAGCGTAATTTTGTTGAAATGAGTGAGCTATCTGGTGACAGTAATTTTCTTTTGCAGAAGAAGATTGAAGCTAAATTTCATCAACTTCAACCTGAACTTTGGGTGCCACTTTATTCTATGGTGACCTTTTGCCCACACTTGCCTTATTCGCAAGCATTAGCAATCGGTGATCAGCAAAAATTAATTATGGCGAAAATAATGCAAATACCTGATATAGAAAGCTGTTGGCAAGACGATTTTGTTTACGAAAAACTGCTACAACTCGTTCAAGAAAACACTAAAAACAAGGATAATCTTGATGTCTAATTCTGGCTGTCCTTTTAATGGTGATGCAAACAAACGTGAAGTAGAAGAAGATATTCATACCGACTTTAACGATGATATGTCCTATGGTGATTACTTGCAGCTTGATAAAGTATTATCGGCTCAGCAACCGTTATCGAAAGAGCATGATGAGATGTTGTTTATTGTTATTCATCAGAGCAGCGAACTCTGGCTTAAACTTGCTGGCCATGAATTAACAAAAGCCATGGAGTGTTTACGCGCAGATGATTTTGGTCCCGCCTTTAAAGTAATCGCGCGGGTAAAACAAATATTCATTCAGTTGACTCAGTCATGGAATATTTTATCAACGCTTACCCCCGTTGATTACTTAAAGTTTCGTGATGACTTAGGACGATCCTCTGGGTTTCAGTCACTCGGATATCGAAAACTTGAATTTCTTTTAGGCAATAAAAACAGTGATATGCTTAACGTCCATAAAAGTAATAATCAAGCCTATCAAGAGTTAGCATTATTACTCAATAGCCCCAGCTTATACGACGAAGTGATTGCCGCATTAGTAAAAGCAGGTTTTAACATTGATGACTGTGTGCTTAATCGCGATGTTAGCCAAGCTTATCAGAGTAATCAGAGTGTGGTAAAAGCATGGCTAATGGTCTATCAGCAACCCGAGAAATTTTTTGAACTATATGAGCTAGCAGAAAAGCTTGTCGACATCGAAGACTCTTTTCAACAATGGCGCTTTAAACACATGTATACCGTGCAACGGATCATTGGGTATAAGACGGGAACCGGTGGTTCTTCTGGGGTAGGCTTTTTGAAGAAAGCACTAGATGTTAGCTTTTTTCCTGAGTTGTTTGAAGTTAGAACACATTTATAATGTTTCTCACATCGTCATTTTAAGTCAACAGCTTACGAATTATGCTGTTGATTGATTTGGGATATTTATAATAAAGCACTCAACAATGTTGAGTGCTTTTTTTTCAATCAGATTAATTTTTTACTGAGTTTATCTCTAAGCTTTTATTACCTTCTTTATCACGGTTTTTACGTGCTTTGTCAGCTTTCAATTTCATCTGCTGCTTCTGCAAATTAGAAATATCTTTTGGCATCGGCTTACGAGGCATACGTTCGTCAGCCATGGCCGCCTTATATAAAAAGCCAGCAAGAATAACAGAAGCTTGTTTTAGATCAGCCTCTACGACATGGTCAACCGAATCAATATGGGTATGATGCAAACGAGAGCCATAATCTAACTTGTCTTGAATAAATTGAAAACCGGGTAACCCTACATCATCAAAAGACTCGTGATCAGTGCCACCGGTACTTTGATTGGTAATAGTACCGGTACTTAAATCCGAATAAGGGCTGAACCAGTTACCGAATATTGATTTAGCAGCAACATTACCTTCAGTATAAATACCTCTGAAACGTCCACTACCATTATCCATATTAAAGTATACCGAAAACTTATCATGATCAGCTTTCGTTTCAATCGGCCAACCTTGATCTTTCCATAAATAACTGGGTAATGCTTGCTCATTCTTATCAGTAGGTTTAGGACGGGTCGCAAAGTGTTCATCAACATAAGCTGCCGAACCAAATAACCCTTGTTCTTCGCCCGACCATAAACCAATACGTATGGTACGTTTAGGTTTAAAGTTTAATGCTTGTAAAATACGAACAGCTTCCATTGAAACCGCCACACCCGCACCGTTATCAACAGCACCATCACTGGCATGCCACGAGTCTAAGTGGCCACCGACCATAACTATTTCAGGGTTTTTATCACTCCCTGGAATTTCTGCAATGGTATTATAAGCATTTCGGTCGTTATCATGAAAACGCGCATCGATATTGAGCGATAATTTAGGTGTTTTGCCATTATCTATCATTCGAGATAATAGGTTGTAATGTTCTGCTTCTATAATAAGTGCTGGTACTGGAAAGGTTTTACCGACACGATGGTCACTACCAAAAACGTTAATTAAGCCACCTTGACGCCAGCTACGATATATAACACCAGCAACTTGCTCTTCTTTTAAGAAATTACTGAGCGTGGCTTGAAAATTATAACGCTGCATTGCGCCACCTCTTCGGTCAGCAGTTACCCATGGAGAGTGACTTGGCGCTCGCATTACATCAAACTCTGTCAATGTAGAAAGCTCTCCGGAGTCATAGCGTTGAAAGACACTGTTCTCAGGCGCTTCAATATTTTTACCCGCGCCCATCATAATGATCTTACCTTTTAGCTTACCTTTATATTGTGCTAAGTCAGTTATTGAAGCCGCATCAAAGATAACAACATCTCCTGTTACTTCTCCTTCAGTGCCCGGTGTCCAAGCAACAGGAATACCGTGTAAAGAAACTTCACGCGGACTCAATAGGTCAATGGAAGCAGAGTCATGTGACCAGCCTCGCCCAAACTCAAAAGGGTCTAAATAAGCATTTTTTAATCCCCACCCCTTTAACTTCTCTAAAGTCCAATTATTAGCTTTCTTCATCTGAGGAGAGCCAGATAAACGAGGGCCTATTTCATCGGTTAATTGCTCTAATGTGTGCATGACTTCAGAATTATAAAAACCTTCTGCCCTTATTTTATTCGCCATATCTAAGTCATCACTTGCATAAGCAGTCGATAAAGAAAGGCATAATAAAGATAATACGAATTTTTTCATTATTGTTTCCTAATTATTATATTTTTTGTCATGATTAATTTAGTACAAAAAATAATAATTAAAAAGACAGATAAGACGAACTCCATCGAATAAGAGACCGTTGGTATTAAGTGAGAAGCAGCAGGTAATAATAAGGTTAAGTAGCAGTGCAGTCTTTATATTCACCTTACATTAACCATTTTAATTTAAAGCATTAACAAAACGTCTGCTTAGCTTAATTTTGCAAAAAATAACATAACAACTTCCTATAAAGTAAACTATGTTAAAACGTATAAAAATAGATATTTTCTATTTAGAAATGTGTAAATTTCGGCTACCCTAACTGGTATCAAAATAACAATAAAATTTAGTTTACCTAAAAAACATCGCACTCTTGGAGAATATTAATGAATTTGTTCAAAAATTCCACTTTGGCTACAGCGGTTAAACTCGCTGTTTTAACATCAACGGTCGGTTTTTCTGCAGCTACTTTAGCTGAAGAAAACGCCGAAGAAAAAGTAGTTGGTTTAGAAATTATTGAAGTAACCGCGCGTAAAAGAGTAGAAAATGTTCAAGAAGTTCCTGTAGCTATTAGTGCGCTCCAAGGTGAAAAACTGAATGTGTTAAGTTCTGCTGCTATGGACATTCGTTTTTTAAATGCCCGCGTGCCGAGTCTTTCTGTTGAATCTTCTTTTGGTCGTACTTTTCCACGTTTTTATATGCGTGGTTTAGGTAATTCTGATTTTGATTTAAATGCATCACAGCCAGTTTCTTTAGTTGTTGATGAAGTTGTGCAAGAAAACCCAATTTTGAAAGGTTTCCCAGTATTTGATGTTGGCCGCGTAGAAGTATTACGTGGTCCACAAGGGACACTATTTGGTCGTAACACCCCTGCCGGTTTAATTAAATTTGAATCAGTAAAACCATCACAAGATTTTGATGGTTTTGGCTCACTTTCATACGGCAGTAATAACACTACCGATATGCGTGCGGCTGTTGGTGGGGGGTTAACTGATAAATTATCTGCTCGTGTTTCATTACTTAATCAAACCAGAGATGACTACATAGATAACCAAGCACCCGGTTTTGAACAAAAAGAAGTTTTAGGTGGCTACAATGACAAAGCGGCTCGTATTCAATTTCTTTATGAAGATGACGCTTTCACAGCATTATTTAATTACCACATGCGCGACTTGGATGGCAAGCCGGTTGCTTTCTATGCAAATGCGTTTAAACCTGCAAGTAACGAATTAGTCAGTAACTTTGAAAGAGATACTGTTTACCATGACTCGGCATCAAGAGCGACACAACAAGTTGAAACCGAAGGCGGCAGTTTAAAGTTGGAATTTGAATTAGGTGAATTTACCCTAACGTCAATTTCAGGCTATGAAAGCGCTGAGCTTTATTCTCGTGCCGATGTTGATGGTGGTTATGGCGCAGTTTATGCTGAGCCTTCAGGACCAGGTATTATCGCACTTGATTCAGAAACAGCCGATGCTATTCCAGATCACGAGCAACTAACACAAGAAATTCGCTTATCAAGCAACTTTGATGGCCAATTTAATTACCAAGTGGGCGCATTTTATTTTAATGAAGATTTAACCATTGAAAGCTTTGCCTTCGATCCTTTATTTAGCAGTGGCGCACAAACGGGTTACGTTATTCAAGAGCAAGAAACGACTGCATGGGCTGTTTTTGGTTCGTTTGATTATGACTATAACGACAAAACCTCAGTAACCTTTGGCTTACGTTATTCTGATGATGACAAAGACTATAGCAACCAAAGAACGAAGTCTCCATTGGCATGGTTAGGTTTTCCTGATGTAGTATCAGGTGAAGTAAATCCAAGCGATTCACATGTTAGCTGGGATATCAGTGTTACGCATAAATATACCGATGACATAAACTTATATGCACGTATTGCCGACACGTTTAGAGCGCCAAGTATTCAAGGGCGTTCGTTATTCGCCTTTGGAAATGGTATTTCTGTTGCCGACTCAGAAACTATTTTATCTTTAGAAACCGGTATCAAATCTGATATTTTAGACGGCTTTGGTCGTATTAATGCTTCGGTATTTTATTTTACCATGGATGATCAACAGCTAACGTCTGTTGGTGGTGGTGGCAATACGGCGAGTTTACTTAACGCTGAAGAAACGACCGGTTACGGTTTTGAAATCGACTCAGAGTTTATGCTAACCGATAATTTTTGGCTAACGGCGAGTGTTAGTTATAATAATACCGAAATCAATGACAGTGACTTAGCTGTTGCTGCTTGTAAATTATGTACTATTACCGATAATTTCTACGCTGATGAGTTGGGCAATAGATTTGCTGAAGTAGATGGTAATAGTTTACCACATGCACCAGAGTGGATTTTTAACTTTACCTTGCGTTATTCTCGTGAAATTGCAGACGGTGAATTCTATGCCTACACGGATTGGTCTTACCGAGATGACATTAGTTTCTTTTTATATGAATCAAAAGAATTTAATGGAAAATCATTATTTGAAGGTGGCGCACGTACCGGTTATACCTGGGACGGTGATGATAAAGAGTATGAAGTTGCCTTATTTGTTCGTAACATAACTGATGAACAAATCGCTATTGGCGCTGTAGACTTTAGTAACAATACCGCTATTGTTAATGAAGAGCGCTTTTTTGGTGCAGAATTCAAAGTTAACTTCTATTAAGCTAAATGGCTGATTTTAATGATAAAAGGCGACTATAATTAGTCGCCTTTTTTATTTTTAATGCCTATATACGAGACTCATAGCCCTGAATTTTTGGTATTTAATAAGTGAGTTTAAAGAGTAATTCAGCCAAATCGGGTTGCCACTGAAAATCGGTTAACTTTACGCGATTACCTATAACAACCACTTGCTCCTCTTGAAGCAGTGCGCTTTGTTTGGCGAAAAGTTCACTTGCAACAGCAAATGATATTTTCCCTTGAGAGTTAATAACTCTGTGCCAAGGAACACTTTTTTCTTTCCAGCCATCATCAGGGATTTTACCTAACGCTTTCCCGACTAACCTCGCTTTACCGGGCAAGCCAGCAAGATCAGCAACCTGTCCATAGCAAGCGACCTTGCCATAAGGTATTAACTGCACTGTTTGCCAGATACGAGGGTAATTAACGTTTACCGGGCGCTTATTATTTTTTAACATCGTGGCGACTCATCTAATGAAACGGCTTAATTACGGTTGTAAAACACAGTGAATATTATCTTAACATCTTGCCAACAGACGATAACACGCTACTTAGCAACTTTTACTAAAATAAGAAAATTTACTGAACATTGAACAACTTGTTGTTAATTTATCATCCGCACCAGCCAAATAGACAAATTTTAGCCTATTGAAGTCGATGTTTTTTGTGTATAATCGCGCGCTATTGACTTACCAGCTTAAATGCACAACCAAGGAATCAGCTTATCCTACAAGCAAATAATATTACCCAACAATTCGGCGCAAAACCTCTTTTTGAAAATATTTCACAAAAATTTGGTGGTGGTAATCGTTACGGTTTAATTGGTGCCAACGGTTGTGGTAAATCAACACTCATAAAAATCTTAGGTGGTGATCTAGAGCAGACCTCAGGCAATGTAAGCTTAGACCCTAACGAACGTTTGGGTAAATTAAGCCAGGACCAATTTGCCTTTGAGCACTTCAGTGTTATTGATACCGTTATTATGGGACATACTGAATTATGGGCGGTAAAAGAAGAACGTGACCGTATTTATGCTTTACCAGAAATGAGTGAAGCCGATGGCATGAAAGTAGGCGATTTAGAATCAGAATATGCTGAGATGGACGGTTACAGTGCCGAAGCACGTGCCGGCGAACTATTAATGGGCGTAGGAATTGCTGTTAACCAACATTATGGTTTAATGAGCGAAATAGCCCCAGGTTTTAAACTGCGTATATTGTTAGCACAGGCGCTATTCTCAGATCCTGATATTTTATTACTTGATGAGCCAACCAACAACCTGGATATTCATACTATTCAATGGCTTGAAGAAACCTTGAATGCCCGTGATTCAACCATGATCATCATTTCGCATGATAGACATTTTTTAAACAGTGTTTGCACCCACATGGCCGATTTAGATTACGGTGAACTTAGAGTTTTCTCAGGTAACTATGACGAATACATGCTGGCAGCAACACAAGCACGAGCTAACTTACTTGCTGACAATGCTAAGAAAAAAGCGCAAATAGGTGAGCTACAAGCTTTCGTTGCTCGTTTTTCTGCTAATGCTTCAAAAGCTAAACAAGCGACTTCTCGTGCAAAACGTATCGACAAGATCCAACTAGAAGAAGTTAAACCTTCAAGCCGTACCAACCCCTTTATTCGCTTTGAGCAAGAGAAAAAATTATTTCGTAATGCCTTAGTCATAGAAAAATTAAACAAGAAATTTAATGATGCTCATGTACTAAAAGATATTTCTCTTTTGGCTGAAGTCGGTGAACGTATTGCGGTGATCGGCGAAAACGGCATAGGTAAAACCACCTTTTTACGCACTTTATTAAATGAAGTCGGCTACGAAGCAACTTCTGGTGATTTTACTTGGTCTGAAAATTCAAATATTGGTTATTACGCACAAGACCATGAGTTTGAATTTGAGCATGACATGACCTTGTTTGACTGGATGAGCCAATGGCGTCAGCCTACCGACGACGAACAAGCCGTTCGTGGTTATTTGGGGCGTTTATTATTTTCAGCTGACGATATTCTAAAATCAGTTAAAATATTATCAGGGGGCGAAAAAGGCAGAATGCTTTTTGGTAAACTGATGATGCAACTGCCTAATATTCTTGTGATGGACGAACCGACCAACCATATGGATATGGAGTCTATTGAGTCACTTAATATGGCATTAGAGAACTACGAAGGTACCTTAGTGTTTGTTAGCCATGACCGTGAGTTTGTTTCGAGTTTAGCTACGCGTATTATTGAATTAACCAAAGATGGTTACATCGACTTTGCCGGTACTTATGATGAGTACTTAGCAAGCCAAGCATAAATCCCACCCGCTCTATCAATAGATAAAACACCCCTTATTTAGGTGTTTTATCTATTATTTTCACTGCCCTATTTTATATTTTAAGGAAATCCTTTTGCTCAGTTATCGTCATGCTTTTCAC
This sequence comes from Colwellia sp. BRX8-9, assembly GCF_014077245.1. Lineage (NCBI taxonomy): Bacteria > Pseudomonadati > Pseudomonadota > Gammaproteobacteria > Alteromonadales > Colwelliaceae > Colwellia > Colwellia sp. BRX8-9. The sequence goes on along the minus strand of NZ_JACGVN010000035.1, from coordinate 9,029 downwards.
GCAGGAAACTTCGCTGATGTTTTAAAACATTCGGTTTTAACGCTCGTACTAGAATATATGGTGCGTAAAGATAAAGGCTTTACCTATATCGATAGCCACTCGGGTGCTGGCATGTATTCACTAAAAGATGAATACGCTCAAAAAACAGCTGAATACAAAGGTGGTATCGCCAAAATTATTGCCGCCCTAACTGATGAGAATTTTCCTGAAGCATTAACACCCTATGTCGAGCTAATTCAGCGCTTAAACACTGAAAATAGTGAGCTAGAAATTTATCCTGGCTCGCCTGGTGTTGCTAAGCAACTGATGCGCCGCCAAGACAGTACTCATCTCTTTGAGTTACACCCTACCGATATTCAACATTTGACAGAATTCTGCACACGCTGGAAAAAATCACATGTAAAACAGTCTGATGGTTATCAAGGTGTATTGGGGTTAGTACCGCCACCCAGTCGCCGAGGTGTCGTGCTTATCGATCCCCCTTATGAGTTAAAAGAAGATTACGCTAAAGCGATTAAGACTATCGTAAAAGCCTATAAAAAATTCAATTCCGGGACTTATATTCTTTGGTATCCTGTGGTTACCCGTGAGCGTATTCATGCTATGGAAAAAGACTTTACCCGTAGTGAGGTGAAAAATTTATTACAAGTTGAATTTTGTTTACAAGCCGACAGTGATGAATATGGTATGACAGGTACCGGCTTATTTATTGTTAATCCTCCTTGGCAGTTAAAAAAGCAGCTCGAAGAGATACTTCCTTTTATGAAGGCAACCTTAGGACAGGCTGAGACTAGCTTTACATTAGCGCAGCTTATTGCTGAATAATTCGCCTTAAGCTAAAATATATGGCGCAGCTCAATCAAGCAGCGCCACTTAGCAAGCTTATCAGCCTTTTATAATCAGTTGATAATTAACAAGCAATAAGATAACTAAAGTTTTATCGCTACTGCCCTACTTACAAAGTGCGATATCTATTTGCATTTGAAAATGTACTAACATCATTAAATCTAACACCATTTTCTTTCATCACCTTATGTGCGGTACTTGCTAACATTTGACGCAAATAAAACGGTTGTTGCACAACAAAGTGATGAATGGCATGTGTACCAGCAAAGTTAAAGGTAAAGAGGTTAAGTGGCCAAATAACCAAACCTTTAAAGACTTGCGTTTGCTGCAATACATTATTAACGCCACCATAGTAGTGCAAATAAGAAGTCACTAAATTTAAACAGGCTGAGCGTAAAAAATTAGGCGCAATAATAATCACCATCAACAGATTGCTCAACGCTGAAAAGGTTTGTAACCATGGCGGATAGATAAAATCGCTAGCAATAAAAAAATCGACACTGTGAAACAATATAAAGCCGTAACCGAAGATATAATAAAGTATCGTCAGTGGGAACCCGCCATTAAAAACACTCAAAAAATTAAAGGCTTTCACTTCTCTATTCAAGTGCTTTCTTTGTAAAATTAGCCCAAATAAACCATCAAACATCACGATATAGCGAACAAGTATATTAGCAATACCATTGCCGACCAATCGTTCTTCTAAATCTTGTTTTGTGCCTGAGGTTTTATGGTGCAGTAAATGAATTTTGCGACGATACCAAGGGTTGATAGTACTTGGGCGCATTAACCAAACAGTGGCCATCATAAGATTATGTATAATAGGTTGCTGACGAAAGTAAAGTTTATGAATTAAGTCATGCTCTAACTCATGAGAGATAGAGGCAAAAATTGCCGCTAACATGATACAAACCCAGGCAGGAATAAAGGCATAGTAATATAATAAGCCACTGGTGATCATGCCAGTAAGTGACAGTAAAAGAATGAGTAAACCAATACTGTCTTGCTTAGCTAAAAACACATATTTTTTGCGTAAGCGCTGTTCTTCGGCTTTAACACCTTGAACAATATTTTTAATTTTTTCAGCGTCTGTTGTTGAACTCATCCTAAGCATTCACTAATTTTTACTCGAAAGGTGATAACTATCGGCATCATTAATCATATTAATTTCTTTCATCACTTCATTGATATCGTGAGACATTGAATATTTTTTTGAAAAGGCAAGAAAAGAAGAGTCAACTTGATCAGACAACGAGAACCCTTCAACTTGTCCATTAACCGCCATATTATCGATGGTCGTATATGCAATGGCACTATCGGCCACCAATAAATCAACGCGACCGTAAATAAGCATATTAAAGGCATCTTCTAGGCGAGTCGCTTCAACAAACGTTATAGAGGCATCTTTAAAGGCTTTTTCTGAATGGCTATCAACATTGGTTGAACGAACTCTGACAAGTATTTTACTTTTATCAATCAATGGAATACCTTGATAAACAAAATTATCATCTGCTCTTTTAAATATTGCAGAGCCAAAAAAATTAATCAAAGGGTATTTAGGAAAACTCAAAAACAAGCTGCGTTCTGGCGTATAAACCGTCGGCATTAATGCATCAAACTTTCCCTGTTCAACCGCCTTTAATGCTCTTGCCCAAGGCATGATGGTAACTGATATTTTAAATTTTCCACTGGCATTGAGTTTATTCATCGTCTCAATTAACAAGCCCTTGTTTTCACCCTTTTCATTGCTATAAATAAAAGGGCGAATTTCAGGGGCTGCAATAGTTAACGTGATAACTTGTTGCTGTTTGCCATGCTGAGCTTGTGCGTTTAAACAAAGTAAAAAACTACAAATAAAAAAGAAAAATTTCATTTTATTAATACCTTATACTCGAGACGGTTAATCGATTTCAGAATCGCTGTCTATTTCACTAACGGGCGTTACCGTCTTTTTACGCAACACAGGTAACTCACCAACATCTTGAGCAACAAAGACTCTTTTAATGACTTTTTTAGGCTGAGATCTTTGCGGTTTTTCGTTAATTTTCGTTGAAGATTTTGACTTGGCAGCCACTTTTGGCTTTTTAGGTTTTATGCCCTTGAATGTAGCTTTTAAGCTATCAACAACATCAAAGTTAAAGGTTTGCTGTAAAAAACCTTCAACATTTTTAAAACTAATCCAGTCTTTAGGACCAACAAAGGAAATCGCGTCACCGGTGCTACCCGCTCGACCTGTCCGGCCAATACGATGCACAAATTCTTCAGTGTGCTTTGGCATATCAAAGTTAAAGACGTGCGATACGTTAACTAAATCTAAACCTCGAGACGCTAAATCAGTCGTGATCAATATCTTTTGTTGTCCCTTACTAAAGCCATCCATTATTTGATTACGCTGACCTTGATTAAGCTCACCACTTAAGGCGACCGTACTTAAGCTCTGCTCACTGAGCAGCTTTGATAATCTGTCGGTATCACTTCGTGTTGCAGTGAAAATAATCACTTGTTGATAGCTTTCAGTTTTCAAAAAGTGTTCAAGCAAGTCTTGTTTATGGTCTAAGTTATCGCATAGGTAAAAGCGTTTAGTAATATCTTTATGCTCGGTATGTGCAGAGCCTATGGCAATTCGTTTTGGTTTTTTTAATAACGCTAGTGCGAACTCATTGACTTGTGCGTGATCGAGTGTTGCAGAAAACATCAGTGTTTGACGCTTACGATGATCAGCAGCGCTATTAATTTGTTTTAATTGTTTTGAAAAGCCTAAGTCTAACATCCGATCGGCTTCATCAAGAATAAGGAGCTCTAAGCCCTTTAAGTAGAAATGCCCTTGCGATAAATGGTCAGACAATCGACCCGGTGTCGCAACAATAAAGTGAGGGTCTTTGTGCAGTGTTTTTACTTGATCATTAAAGTTTTCACCACCCAAAATAAGCACAGCTTTAAACTGTGAACCGGTGGTAAATAAACGTAGTTGAGTAAAAACTTGTTTGGCTAATTCTCGTGTTGGCATAAGAATAAGAACACGAGGATCACGTTTAGACAAAGCCCTATTTCGAATTAAGCGTTGCATCGCAGGAATAATAAACGCTAAGGTTTTACCTGAGCCAGTTTTTGATGAGGCAATTAAATCATGCCCGGCCATAGCAGCAGGAATAGCTTGCTGCTGAATTTCTGTCGGCTCTAAAAAACCTAAATGCTCAACCGTTGACATTAAACGACTGTCTAAACCAAAATCTGTAAACTGCAAACTACACTCCAAAAAAGAACCAATAAAAACGTTGTTATTATACCCTGCTAACGACAAGAATGACGTATAGTATTTTATCAGGGTGTTAAAAAAATGAAAAACTTAAAAAAGTACCACTGGCTTATTCATCTCATGGCGCTATTAAACATGTTCGTCGCGAAGCCAATCAACATAACCAACAAAAAAGTGTTGCCAAAAATCGTTGGTTTGCGAAAATTCAACCAGTTGTTTACCAAAGGTTTCTAATATCTGAAGATCAAAAATACAGCTTTCATCGGGAAGGTACATGGCAGATTTTTGCTGACACTGTTGATATATCGCCGTTAAGCACTGTTCAAAACCAACCAAAGATGCACTCACTAGGGTTGCTTGCCATTGATTTTCTTCTTCAGCAATCGCGGTATAAACCGCTAAATGTTCATCGGCCAAGTCAATAAAATACGGGTCACCTAATTCGGTATCTGTGGCGATAACAAGCCATGAACTTTGCCAATTGCCGATATCGTTATTAACTAAACTAGCGCCTTTTTTATCAACCGCATAGCCAATCTGGGCTTTATTTAATGTCGCCATTTTAGTAATAACGCTAAAACCCTGTGGACCAAAAAAAACCTCTTTATGTTCAAAGGCTTTTAATCTATTTAATAGTTCGCTTTGGTTCATCTTTAATCTCGTCTTTTTCAATACAATAAGGCCGTTGACAGCTAACCATCAACGACCTTATATCTTGTTAACATAAAACTTTATTTAATTAGCTGTTCGCTATTCTTGCTTCAACCACTTCAATAGCGTGATCAATACGAGCAAGTACTTTATCTTTATCCAATAAAGCCAAAGTAACATCTAAAGAAGGTGAATTACCACCACCAGTCGCCGCAACACGCAATGGCATACCCACTTTGCCCATACCGACTTCAAGCTCTGTTGCCGTATCATTAATTGCCGCATGAATAAGTTCAGGTGACCATTCGCTTAATGCTGCAAGTTTAGCTTTAACCAATATAAGAGGCTCTTTAACAACAGGGCGTAAATGTTTCTTAACCGCTGATGCTTCTAGTTCGCTAAAGTCTTCGTAAAAGTAGCGAGAAATTTGTGCCATCTCTTTTAAAGTTTTTACTCGGTCGGCTTGAATTTTAACGATTTCTTCAAGTGCTGGACCATTTTCAATATTGATACCTTGCTCATTCATGTGCCAGGCTAAATGTGTTGCAACATAACTTGGCTCCATAGTTTTCATATAATGTTGGTTGACCCAAATTAATTTATCAGTATTAAAACCTGAAGCAGCACGGTTACAGTCTTTTAAATCAAACAGTTCAATCATTTCTTCACGAGAAAATATTTCTTTATCGCCATGAGACCAACCTAAGCGCACTAAGTAGTTTAATAAGGCTTCAGGTAAATAACCATCATCGCGGTATTGCATAACACCGACAGCACCATGACGTTTTGATAATCGCTTACCGTCATCACCTAAAATCATTGGGATGTGGGCATACTCTGGGAGTGTTGCCCCTAAAGCGAGTAAAATATTAATTTGTTTTGGCGTATTACTAATATGATCATCACCACGTACAACATGGGTAATTTTCATATCCCAATCATCAACAACAACCGTTAAGTTATAAGTGGGTGTGCCATCGCTACGCGCAAGAATTAAATCATCTAACTCTTCATTAGCTATCGTTATATCGCCTTTAACCATATCTTTGATAACAACTTCGCCATCAAGTGGGTTTTTAAAACGAATCACATAAGGCTTATCGGCAGGATAGTCGGTGCGGTCACGCCACAAACCGTTATACTTTTCTTTCGCGCCGGTTTCACGAGCCTGTTCACGCATTGCTTCAACTTCGTCACTGGTGCTATAACAGCGATAAGCATTGCCTGAGGCGAGTAACTGCTCAATAACTTCTTTATAGCGGTCGAAACGTTGGGTTTGGAAATACGGACCATGTGTCCATTCAAGATTCAACCAATTCATACCGTCCATAATGGCATCAACGGATGCTTGGCTTGAACGTTCTAAATCAGTGTCTTCGATACGTAAAACGAAATCACCGCCATTTTTCTTGGCATATAACCAACTATAAAGGGCAGTACGTGCCCCACCAACGTGTAAATAACCGGTCGGACTTGGCGCAAATCGAGTTGTTAAGCTCATAAAAATCTCACTATAAAGTTTAAGACTTAAAGGCTATGTTAAAAGACAAGGCTTAAAGTCTACAATTGGTACGATAAAAATTGTCGATATTTTATCAGGCATAGCTAAGGAAAACATCATTTGCTGAAAGAAACAAAGAAAAGAAAATCTCCAGCGAGGATAAAACAAGCAAGCTGTTTAATTTTACAGCAAGAAAATTAAATATATCAATAAAACTGAAAAAAAAGCAGAAAAATCTTTGTTTTATGTTGACAGCTTTTCTCATCTCCCTATAATACGCCCCACTGAAACGCAGACAGTGTTTAATTAATTAGACCGTTAACGATTCAGGAAATTTAAGATTGGGCGATTAGCTCAGTTGGGAGAGCACCGCCCTTACAAGGCGGGGGTCACTGGTTCAAGCCCAGTATCGCCCACCAATCTTAAGTATCAAGAATAAAGTAATTATGGGCGATTAGCTCAGTTGGGAGAGCACCGCCCTTACAAGGCGGGGGTCACTGGTTCAAGCCCAGTATCGCCCACCATAATTACACCCTATAGAATTTTCTTTAGATAATCTATATGGACGATTAGCTCAGTTGGGAGAGCACCGCCCTTACAAGGCGGGGGTCACTGGTTCAAGCCCAGTATCGTCCACCATCTTTTTCCTCATTCTTAGATCATCTACTTAAAAATAAAATCACTGATAATATCTTTAATTTATATATTAAATTTTAAATCATTTTTCTTAAAGACTCTTTTAATATCATTTTCTCTGCTACTACATAGTTTAAATCAATCACAATTCCTGCTCTTTTTATTGTTGCTACTGCCTGCCATCCCACTACTATAAAACTACAATTTCAATTAGTTAAAACATTCAAAGTAAGCAAACACCCATTTATTTAAAGCACACCCACTAATAAACTCACAGCATATTTACCTAAATACACTTAGGGTAACCCCCTATTTTCAGGCTGCCTATTTATTGGGAAACTAGCTGTGATAGAAATAATTGCAATGATTTAACAAACGGAGTTTGGTTATCATGAGTAAATTAACTTTAAGTGCATGGCTTATAGCCTCTTTAGCATTAACAATGCCTACAAAAGCATTGGCTGAAAGTATTATTGGCGAGCAACTCGCACAAACCCTTCCTACGATGACTGACAAAGAAACAATCCTCGCAGTAATAACTTTTCAACAAATGCAGCCACTCTCGGTTACTCAAATACAGGCGCTAGTAGCTTTAGGAATTAATAAAGGCGTTAAGTTTTCTGCACTGCCTGTAATAGGCGTGGTCGCTAATGCTGCACAAATCAAAGCGATCGCCGCGCGCGACGACGTCCGTTCAATATGGTTAAACCGAAAATTAAGCTATTTTATAGCTAATTCACGACAAAATTCCGGTGTTAATAAAATTCAAGGAACAGACTTTGTTAATATTAATGGTGATACCGATTATAGTGGTAAGGGTATCACCATTATGGTCAATGACTCAGGGATTGATGCCACGCATCAAGATCTATTTTTTGGCGACGTAGTCATTGATAATGTCGAGGCGGCCATACAATCATCAGCTTTGGCTAAAATGAGCACAACCGAGACCTTTATCAGTCGAGGTCAATATAATACTGATGTAAACACAGACCACGGTACCCATTGTGCTGGCATTATTGCAGGCTCTGGGGCCATGTCTGATGGTAAATATAAAGGTGTCGCTCCCGACGCCAAACTAGTCGGTTACGGCTCAGGTGCTGATTTAACTATTTTAGATGCGGTTAGTGGCTATGATTATGCGATTAATCACCGCTACGATTATCAAAGTCCATTGCGTATTATCAGTAATGCTTGGGGCTCAACCGGAAACTTTGATGCGAACAGCCCAATTGGTTTAGCCTCATATAAAGCTTATACCTTGGGGATATTGTCAATATTTTCTGCCGGAAATTCAGGGGCTGGTAAAAGTAGTCATAACCCTTATGCTCAACTCCCTTGGGTAATATCAGTCGGTGCCGGTAATAGTCATGGTCACTTAGTTGATTTTTCTTCTCGTGATTTATCTTATAAAACTGGCAGCTTCACCATGCCAGATAAGCAAGAATGGACTTATAATAACCAAGTCACGGTTGTCGCCCCCGGTCACTACATGGTCTCAACCCGATCATCGAATAATGGCCTTGCTTACAGCGCAGATGATGATTTTCTTTTTGACTCCGCCTATACCCCTTTTTATAGCCGATTATCTGGTACTTCAATAGCAACATCATATACGGCGGGTGTTGCCGCTCTCATGATGGAAGCTAATCCATTATTAAGTATCGAGGAAATCAAACAATTAATAGCAAAGTCTGCAACTCAGATGCTTGGATACCAAGCGTGGGAAGTTGGTGCCGGCTATATTGATATAAGAGCCGCTGTTGCTGCAGCAAAAACACATGTTAAAGCGTATAAATAATCACTCACGACAATACTGTGCAAAGACTGATGTCACCGCACTATTAAACAACGAAAGTAGTTTAGCGTCTTTAACTTTAGCCTGACATCTTATTTAATTTTTTCTCGCAGCAGTGACAAAAGAGTAGATATTAACAACAACGCCCTGGCATAAACAGGTCTCTGGGAAGATAATATTAGCCCACTCCAGCAACCAGTATTCCAATGCGATAGCTATTCAGTTTTTAAACGTTGTACAACGACTTCAAACTGCAATACACCGACCGCGCCAACTATCATCTCGTTTGAGTTGAAAGGTCTGAATACTTGCACAGCACCTTCTTCTGAAAGTTGTATTAA
>NZ_JACGVN010000018.1:0-94287 GCF_014077245.1 Colwellia sp. BRX8-9 | reverse complement strand
GATGATCTAGATGACTTGGACGGACTCGATGATTTAGATGATTTAGAAGACATATCACTTGATAGCGACGAGTTAGAAGGTGGTGAGTTAGACCAAAGCGACTTAGATTCCTTACTTTCAGGTCTTGATGACGATGATGACGACGTTCCAGCGGATAAAGACCAAATTAATAACAATGAAAGTAAAGAAGAGCTGCCAGGCGAAGCATTAGAAGGTGGTGAATTAGATCAAGATTTATTGAATGACCTATTAAACGACATTGGCGACGAAGACGACGATAGTGCTTTAGAGGCAATTGAATCTGTACATGAAGAAGCTGCAACAGAACTAACCGACCCAGACGACATCGATGCACTAATGGATTCAATGGCCACCGCAGCGCCAAAACCTGAGCCAGAACCCGTAGACGATGCAGTTGATGATAGTACTGCTGAGCTAACCGACCCCGATGACATCGATGCACTGATGGATTCAATGGCCGCCGCAGCACCAAAACCTGAGCCTGAACCTGAGCCAGTAGAAGATGCTTCTGCTGAGTTAACCGACCCCGATGATATCGATGCACTGATGGATTCAATGGCCGCCGCAGCACCAAAACCTGAGACTGAACCTGAGCCAGTAGAAGATGCTTCTGCTGAGTTAACCGACCCCGATGATATCGACGCACTGATGGATTCAATGGCCGCCGCAGCGCCAAAATCTGAGACTGAACCTGAGCCAGTAGAAGATGCTTCGGCTGAGTTAACCGACCCGGATGATATCGATGCACTGATGGATTCAATGGCCGCCGCAGCGCCAAAATCTGAACTAGAGCCAGTAGAAGATGCTTCGGCTGAGTTAACCGACCCTGATGATATCGATGCACTGATGGATTCAATGGCCGCCGCAGCGCCAAAATCTGAGCCTGAGCCAGTAGAAGATGCTTCGGCTGAGTTAACCGACCCCGATGATATCGACGCACTGATGGATTCAATGGCCGCCGCAGCGCCAAAATCTGAGCCTGAGCCAGTAGAAGATGCTTCGGCTGAGTTAACCGACCCCGATGATATCGATGCACTGATGGATTCAATGGCCGCCGCAGCGCCAAAACCTGAACCTGAGCCAGTAGAAGATGCTTCGGCTGAGTTAACCGACCCTGATGATATCGATGCACTGATGGATTCAATGGCCGCCGCAGCGCCAAAACCTGAGCCTGAGCCAGTAGAAGATGCTTCGGCTGAGCTAACCGACCCTGATGATATCGATGCACTGATGGATTCAATGGCCACCGCAGCGCCAAAACCTGAGCCTGAGCCAGTAGAAGATGCTTCGGCTGAGCTAACCGACCCTGATGATATCGATGCACTGATGGATTCAATGGCCGCCGCAGCGCCAAAACCAGAGCCTGAGCTAGAACCAGTAGAGGATGCAACTGATAATAGCACTGCAGAGTTAACTGACCCAGACGACATCGACGCACTGATGGATTCAATGGTTAAAGAAAGTGCCGTTGCTGAATTAAATGAACAAGCTGAAAATTTTGAAATATCAGATCCTGATGACATCGACGCCTTGCTAGATTCAATGTCCGCCCCAGAGCAGATGACAAAACCTATCACTGCCGATGATATCATTGATCCTCTTGATGAAATGGCTGCTGATAACTTAGATGAAAATATAGCGTTAACTGACCCTGATGATATTGATAGTTTATTAGGTGATATTCAGGGTGATGAAACTGCAGATGATACTGAGACCACAGAAGATGAAAATAAAGCGCTTATCGATAATTTTACCAATGAATACGTAGCGCCATTTTTATCGGTAGATTTTAGTGAGCTACTTAAAGATGACACCGAAGAATTAGTTGATGATACTCATGCAAGCCATGACGAAAGTACAAACGAAAAAAATAGCAATAAAAACAATGACTTGTCAGGTGATTTAGACATAGATGCACTTTTAGCTGAGGTGGCTGAGGGTGACAATTCAAACGCTGATGATTTAGATATTGGTGACGATATACTTATTGATGGACAAGTTAATGAACTAGCGGCAGAAGAAGCAACTGATTATACCGATAGTGATGTATTAGCTGATTTATTAGCCGATGAAAACACCTCTGACGATGATGACAATAGTGAAATTGATGAGATTGAAGCACTCGATAATGTTGACTTTGATGACTTATTGGCAAACATAGAAGAAGAAAATCAGACAACACTTTCAGATGATCTCGACTTTTCAACTGACTTCAATGCTGATGACATTGACTTAGACGCTACTGATACCGATGATGAGATTAACATTGAAGGCGACAGCGAAGATGATTTCGATGTTGACTTAGATGATGTGTTAGATATTGGTGATGACCTCGATAGTGATAATAATTTAAATGTTGATTTTGACAATGATAATGAAGATGATTTTGTCTCTGTTGACTCTTTATTATCAGATAGTTTAAGCGACACAGAAGACGAAGAGCCCTACAATAAAACTGACTTTAATGTCGGGCTTAATGAGTTCCCTGAGTTTTCTGGTGATAACGCCGCCGAAGAAGAAGATGATAACGGTATTGCAGCTAAATTAGATTTGGCGAAAGTTTATATTGAAATAGGAGATAACGAAAACGCCGAAGTAATATTACAAGACGTAGTAGCAAAGGGCGATGCCCAGCAACAATTTGATGCTCAGCAACTACTTGATAATATTAGTTAATCGATAGACGTTATTTTCATTCTATAAAAGCCACTGTTGCGCCTATTTCTATTATATAAAAAAATTTTTTATATAATAGAAATAGGCGCAATAATAGAAAACGCCGAAGTAATATTACAAGATGTAGTAGCAAAGGGCGATGCCCAGCAACAATTTGATGCTCAGCAACTACTTGATAATATTAGTTAATCGATAGACGTTATTTTCATTCTATAAAAGCCACTGTTGTGGCTTTTTTTATATAATAGAAATAGGCGCAATAATAGAAAACGCCGAAGTAATATGACAAGATGTAGTAGCAAAGGGCGATGCCCAGCAACAATTTGATGCTCAGCAACTACTTGATAATATTAGCTAATCAAGAGACGTTATTTCATTCTATAAAAGCCACTATTGTGGCTTTTTTTATATAAAAGAATTTTTTATATAATAGAAATAGGCGCAATAATAGAAAACGCCGAAGTAATATGACAAGACGTAGTAGCAAAGGGTGATGCCCAGCAACAATTTGATGCTCAGCAACTACTTGATAATATTAGCTAATCAAGAGACGTTATTTCATTCTATAAAAGCCACTATTGTGGCTTTTTTTATATAATAGAAATAGGCGCAATAATAGAAAACGCCGAAGTAATATTACAAGATGTAGTAGCAAAGGGCGATGCTCAGCAACTGCCCAATTATATGAGTTAATCAATCGCAATTACTTTAGCTTTTATAAAAGCCATTATTGGGATTTTTTTATATAATCAAAGAACCTGATTGGCATAAACCTTAAAATATTGGATAATGCGCGCATTATAATCGGGAGTTATTGATGCGTTACGCTTTAGGTATTGAATACGATGGAAGCCGTTATCACGGTTGGCAACGACAAAAAAATGCGGTCAGTGTTCAGCAAAATGTAGAAAAAGCTTTATCAAAAATTGCTGATGAAAAAATTGAAGTTATTTGTGCGGGCAGAACTGATACGGGTGTTAGTGCGACCAACCAAGTTATTCACTTTGAAACGGACAAAGTGCGTAAAGATGTTGCTTGGACACTGGGCGTAAATACCAATCTACCTAGTGATATTGCTGTGTCTTGGGTGAAGCAAGTTGACGACAGTTTTCATGCTCGATTTAGCGCCACAGCACGTCGTTATCGCTATGTTATTAATAACAATCGTTTAAGATCTGCAATTTTAAGCCAAGGAATAACCTGCTGTCATTATCCACTTGATGAAAAGTTAATGCATCAAGCGGCACAGTCTTTATTGGGTAAACATGACTTTACTTCCTTTCGCACCGTTCATTGTCAGTCGCATTCTCCGGTTAGAACATTGATTCATTGCAATGTTTCACGCCAAGGTGATTTTGTTATTATTGATGTTAAAGGCAATGCTTTTTTACATCATATGGTGAGAAATATTGCGGGTAGTTTAATGCGTATAGGCCAACAATTAGAAACAGTAGCGTGGTTGGGGGAAGTTCTTGAAGCTAAAAATCGTTGTGTAGCTGGCATGATGGCATCTGCTGCAGGTTTGTATTTTGTTGGTGTTGACTACCCACAAGAGTTCAATATTCCAAAACCTCCGCTGGGGCCACTGTTTTTACTTTAAGATAAATAGTGACAGAATGAGTAATTACAAACTGCTAATTCCAACAAAACAGACCAGTTTTTTGTATTCATAGTAGGGCTAAATGTGCTTTAATTGTCGGTTATAGTTAGATTAATTCAAAAAATTAACAATTTGCTGATAGGTTTGAAACCAATATTGGCAAGTTTTCCTATGTTCCCATGGACATATTAGGTAAAAGAAGGCAAAAATAAATTATGAGCTGGATAGAAAAAATTCTCCCAAAAGCAAAAACCACCCAAAAACGTAATATCCCTGAAGGCGTTTGGAGCAAGTGTACTTCTTGTAATGCAGTACTTTATAAAGCAGAACTCGATAGATTATTATCTGTTTGTCCAAAATGTGATCACCATATGCGTATCTCAGCACGCAAACGTATTGATTGCTTTTTAGATGCAAATAATCGCGCTGAATTAGGTGAAGAGTTTGAAGCACAGGATATTTTAAAGTTCAAAGATTCAAAACGTTATAAAGACCGCTTAAGCGCTGCACAAAAAAGTACCGGTGAAAAAGATGCACTGGTTGTGATGAAAGGTGAACTTAATGGTATGCCTATCGTTGCTGCTGCGTTTGAGTTTGCTTTTCTAGGTGGTTCAATGGCATCAGTTGTTGGCGCTCGTTTTGTTAAAGGTGTTGAATACTGCCTTGAGCATAACCTACCACTTGTTTGTTTTTCTGCAAGTGGCGGAGCACGTATGCAAGAAGCATTATTTTCATTAATGCAAATGGCAAAAACGAGTGCAGCATTAGCAAAAATGAGCGAAAAAGGTTTACCTTACGTTTCGGTATTAACTGACCCTACGATGGGCGGCGTATCTGCAAGTTTAGCTATGCTCGGCGATATTAACGTTGCAGAGCCTAAAGCATTAATTGGCTTTGCGGGTCCACGTGTTATTGAACAAACTGTTCGAGAAAAGTTACCTGAAGGTTTTCAGCGAAGTGAATTTTTAAAAGAAAAGGGTGCTATTGATATTATTGTTGACCGACGTGAAATGCGTAGTACGCTTTCTCGTATGTTAGCTAAATTCATGGGACATCCAAGCCTTAACGCTTCTTAACTAACGCTTCACAACAACACTATGCCAACAAACAACAAAAGCCATTTTGCTAGTAAGTCTCTAGCTCAATGGCTTTCTTATTTAGAAACAATACATTTAACTGAGATCGACTTGGGGCTCACACGCATTTCGCATGTGGCTAAGCGATTAAATATTGATTTCAGTTTTGCCCAAGTGATCACGGTTGCAGGAACTAATGGTAAAGGCACTACCTGTGCTTTTATTGAAAATGCTTTGCTCGGTGATGATAAAACAGTGGCGGTTTATTCTTCACCACATATTGAAAAGTTCAATGAACGCTTACGTATTAATAATATTGACGTTGACAGTCAATCATTAATCAACGCCTTTGAGCAAATAGAGCAACAGCGTGGTGATATTTCACTAACCTATTATGAATACACAACATTAGCCGCATTTTTAGTTTTAATGGAAAGAAAACCTGCTTTTATTATTTTGGAAGTAGGTTTAGGTGGGCGTTTAGATGCCACAAACTTAATTGACGCTGATATTGCCGTCATAACCACGATAGACTTAGACCATCAAGCGTACCTAGGTGATAATCGCGAAAGTATTGGCTTTGAAAAAGCGGGTATCATGCGTGCGAATCAAAAAGTTGTTATTGGTGATACCGATTGTCCTATATCTGTACTTGCCCATGCTAAAAAACTTAAAGCCGTGGTCAGTCTGCGAGGCGATGATTTCTCTATTGAACAGCACAAAGTGCCGACTTGTCACTCCTTGTGGTGTTGGACATTTGGCGAGTACCAAATCAATGGTTTAAATAAGCCTTTTATACCTCAAGATAATGTAGCAACGGCACTAACGGTATTGGCTTTACTTAATGATTGTTCTGTTGTTTTTAATACTGAAAGTGTCAATGCCTTAATAAACCAAACAAAAGTTGCCGGTCGAACTGAGCTTATCAGTAAAAAATCGTTAAACAGTCCGGTGCTACTTGATGTTGGCCATAATCCTCAAGCAGCACGTTATTTAGTTGAGTATTTAAAGTCGCAAAAGTATGACAAGCTTTATGCGGTTACCGGTATGTTAAAAGACAAAGATATTGCTAACACCTTTGGACCATTATCTGCACTGGTTGATCAATGGTATTTAGGCAGTTTATCTATGCCTCGTGGAGCTACTGCAAAGGAATTAGCTGAAAAATTGTTATTAAATGAAGATTCAGCTAATTGTTTTGACAATATCACTGAGGCATTTAGAATGGCTAACAAAAATTCAACAGCAACAGATTTGATCTTAGTGTTTGGATCATTTTACACCGTAGCTGAAGTCCGACGTTTATTGCTGTAGTTTTTATTAACTGCAGCCTGGGAGTTCCATTTGTCTACACCTTTTCAAAACCGCTTAGTTGGCACCATTATTGTGGCTGCGGTTGCTATTATTATTTTGCCAGACTTACTAGACGGTAATAAAAAGACCTATCAAGATGAGTTTGAACAAATTCCACCTCCGCCTAAGGTCGAGTTTGTTAAGAGCACACCAAGCTTTCCTGAAGATAAAATTGTTATAAATACTGACGAAATACTGAGTGATGAAGCGGCATTAGATGACGATGTCTCTTCGACTGAACAAGCAATAAAAGATACGGCTGAAACAGAGAGTGACCCGGGTTTAAATAACGCTGTGGCGACGAAAGAAGACGATAAAGCGTTAACTGAGCAAGTAGTAGATAATATTTTGCCAGAAAAATCAGTGTTGCAACAAGCATGGGTAGTACAGCTGGGCAGTTTTCGTCATAAAAAAAATGTTGCACAATTATTACTCAAGCTTAAAGATAATGGCTATACCGCTTTCACAAAACCGATAAAAACAAAAAACGGCCCATTAATTAAAGTTTTCATTGGCCCTGAACTGATCAAAAACTCATTGATAAAAAAAATCCCAGCATTGAAAAAATTAACCGGTGTTGAAGGTAAAATTGCTCGTTTTTACCCAACAAAATAATAAGTTATAACCACTGCTCAATAATACGGTGTAAAAAGTAGTTAAGCACTTTCAATGGCAATGGCTATTTTAAATAAAACATTGGTAAAATAAGGGGCGTTTCTGTTAGAATGCGCGCCTTATTATGCTGGTAAATATTCATTGGTAACGATTAATTTATGGTTTGGATAGACTATGCCATTTTGGCAATTGTAGGCATTTCAACATTAATTAGCTTGGTTCGCGGCTTTGTCAAAGAAGCAGTTTCGCTAGTTATCTGGATCAGTGCCTTCTTTATTGCCAGCCACTTCTATGTAAATCTTGCTAGTTTATTGACAAACATTTCCGATCAAGTCCTACGTAATGCCGCGGCAATTGCTATTCTTTTTATTACCACGTTAATTCTTGGCGCTATGGTAAATTATCTTATTGGTCAATTGGTCAGTAAAACAGGCTTGTCTGGAACCGATCGCCTGCTAGGGCTAGTTTTTGGTGCATTACGTGGCGTGTTAGTTACCAGCGCATTATTATTCTTTATGGATGCATTTACGCCAGCGTCATCAACCGCATGGTGGGCAAGTTCTCAACTCATCCCCGAGTTTACACTCATTGTTGAATGGTTTTTCGAATACCTAAAGAATTCATCAAGCTTTTTGAAATAACGTTATTTTAGTGCCATGAAAATGGGGCTGATGTTCATTAGTATAATTTTTATTTACTTAGCGTTTATGTTATTAAAACGCCCTTAAACTTAGTTCTGTGGAGAATAAACGCATGTGTGGTATTGTTGGCATTGTTGGTAAAACATCGGTAGGTCAAGCATTATATGACGGATTAACTGTACTTCAACATCGTGGTCAAGACGCTGCTGGTATTGTGACTATTCACAACAATACCTTTAGACTACGTAAAGGAAATGGTTTAGTAAAAGACGTGTTTCATACGCGTCATATGTTGCGATTACAAGGTAACATGGGTATTGGTCATATTAGATACCCAACCGCAGGTACTTCAAGTTCTTCAGAAGCTCAGCCATTTTATGCCAATGCTCCTTTTGGTATTTCTCTTGCACACAATGGTAATTTAACCAACGCTATTGAATTAAAAGAGTGGTTATTTAATGTCGCACGTCGTCATGTAAATACCACATCTGATTCTGAATTGTTACTCAACATTCTCGGTCATGAATTACAATTGACTGAAAATTTGAAATTAACACCTGATGATATTTTTACTGCAATATCTAATGTACATGAGCGTATTCGTGGTGCCTATGCAACGGTTGCTTTGATTATTGGCCATGGCATGGTGGCGTTTCGTGATCCTAATGGCATCCGTCCTCTAGTATTTGGTAAGCGTGAAACGGCTACGGGTATCGAGTATATGATTGCTTCTGAGTCGGTAGCGCTTGATGCAAACGACTTTGAATTTGTCCGTGATGTTGCGCCTGGCGAAGCTATTTATTTCACTGAAGATGGACAAATTCATAGCCAGCAATGTGCAAAGAACCCAACATACAACCCGTGTATTTTTGAATATGTTTATTTTGCGCGTCCTGATTCAGCGATTGATAAAATTTCTGTTTACGGCTCTCGTGTTGAAATGGGCAAAAAATTGGGTGATAAAATAGCAAAAGAATGGGAAGACGTAGAGATCGACGTTGTTATCCCTATTCCAGAAACATCATGTGATACTGCTTTAGAAATTGCTCGACACCTTGGCATCCCATACCGTCAAGGTTTTGTGAAAAACCGCTATATTGGCCGTACCTTTATTATGCCGGGTCAAGAGCAGCGTAAGAAATCAGTTCGCCGTAAACTTAATGCGATAACAACAGAGTTTGCTGGTAAAAATGTATTGTTAGTCGATGACTCTATTGTAAGGGGTACTACTTCTGGACAAATCATTGAAATGGCTCGCTCTGCGGGGGCAAAAAATGTTTATTTTGCCTCAGCCGCTCCAGAAATTCGTTTTCCTAATGTTTATGGTATTGATATGCCAAGTGCCAATGAGCTCATTGCTCATGGCCGTGAATTAGACGATATTTGCCAATTAATTGGTGCAGATAAACTTATTTTTCAAACCTTGGAAGATTTAGTTAGTGCTGTGGGCAGTGTAAACCCTGAAATCAAACAATTCGAGACATCTGTGTTCGATGGTCAATATATAACTAAAGACATTACTCAGGGCTATTTAGAGCGTTTAGATGCGATGAGAAATAATGAGAATAAAGAAGACTCAGATAAAAATGCTGATTCAATTATCGATATGCACAATGAAGGTGCTGAATAGCATCAGGCTTGTCTAAACGACAGTATAGAAAAATAAAGTAAAATAAAAACCCGCTTAGTTTATCACTAAGCGGGTTTTTTTATCATCAAATCCTAAAGATACATACTTATAATAAAAGCGTTAAGATATATGTTCTGAGCCAAAGCCCATACCTAACATAATAGCGCTAAATGCCATTAAAGAGACTAAAAGAACTAACCCGCAAGTAACTACAGAGCTTGAATAAATAAAGCCTTTTTCTTCTGGAATATTCATCATGATGGGTACGCCAGAGTAAAGTAAATATACAGAATAACAAAGTGCGGCTAGTCCCGCTAAAGCAACAAACCATAAAACAGGAAATAATGCAGTTACGCCAACCATTAATAACGGTGTTGCTGTGTAAGCGGCTAATTCTAAAGACTGGGTAAAATCTGGCTTAGCATCAAAAGTTTTTGCCATCCATTGAATTAAAAAAGCTAAACCAATAACACCAAAGATTAAACCAAAATACATGCCGACAGACATGGTCATTGCGCTTGCCTGAGTTAATTTTATTGGATCACCTACGCCTATTGTCCAACCAATATGAGCGGCGGCAAAATAACTACAAATGGCAGGTATTAACGCTATGGTTAAAATATGAACCATGCTGTACATTAAGCTTTCGTGGCGCCTTTCAATTGTGTGCCACTCTTTCTTAGGGTCAGTATACAATCCCCATATATGATTTAATATCATAATAAAATCCTCTCGCTGTCCCCAAAATTACATTTATTGCTTTTTATTTTTTATTAATAAATGTCTGTGTCGATCAATGTTTTTATTATTGATAGCTTATTTATGTAAGATGGCGAAGCTTTCGTCAAGAGATGAATAGCAATTAAGCTAAATTAAATGCAAATAACTTCTTTTTATACCGAAAATAACAAATGTTTATATAGTGATATATTATTTTGTTCTTTCAAAGAAAAGTGTGGGCTATTAAAAATGTCAGTTTTAATGGAAAATCAGGCGACTTTTATTCTAACAATATTCATGACTTCTATCTCAAAGCCAGCAATCATTTCAGTGCTTGTGTAATAGGTCATATTCACTTGTTGTTTGCTAAGTGATTTATAAGCTTTTTTCCGCTTATATTTGAATGGAGCATCACAGCCTTTTATCATTACCGTATTAATAAACCACTCATCTTGTTCGCGTTGAACATGAGAGACGACAGTAACATTTTCACTATGAACAAGTTTGTCATGTTTTTTTAAGAGACTGTTTACTGTTTTCTTTTTCATCTTTATTACCTTGAAGAGACGTTGTAATGCTCGGACCTAAAAGAGCAGCGCCATTGATATTGGCTTTTTATTAAGAAGACAAACTATTCTAAACTTTATTATATCTTTTCGCAAAATAGTCAATTAAGACAGTACATCATTAAAGTATTAGCCTAGTAAGGGGGGATATTAGCTAACTTATTAGGAGATTTTTTTTAAATTTAGCTATACTAGCTACTCTTAAGTTTGTATAACTCATCGTAATAGGGTGTTTGCAGTAATGAGCAAATCAATTCTTTTCCATACTATTTATCCACATAAAACCAGTAAAGTATGGGTTGTTTTTGTCCATGGTGCTGGCGGTAGTTCGGCAATTTGGTTTCGTCAGATCAGAGATTATCAAAAAACTTATAATGTGCTCTTACTTGATCTTCGTGGCCACGGAAAGTCCAGCCATCTGGTACAAACCTTTGTTGATAGTAATTACTCCTTTAATAAAGTCTCTGAAGATATCATCGATGTTTTAGATCACAACAATATTACATGTGCACATTTTGTTGGTATTTCTTTAGGAACTATTATCATTCGTAACATAGCTGAAATTGCGCCTCAATATGTATCAAGTATGGTTCTAGGTGGCGCTATCACTCGTTTTAATGCTCGTAGTAATATCTTGGTTTATTTGGGAAATACCTTTAAGCATTTTCTGCCATACATGTGGTTGTATCGTTTATTTGCTTTTATTATGATGCCGAAAAAGCGCCATAAGGAATCTCGACACTTATTTGTTCGTGAAGCTAAACGTTTGTGCCAGAAAGAATTTATTCGTTGGTTTAAGTTAGCGATGGACGTGAACCCCTTGATGCGTTATTTCAAAGAGAAAGAAATTGATATACCTATCCTTTATATTATGGGCAAGGAAGACCATATGTTTTTGGGACCGGTAATGGAAATGGTTAAGCAACATAAAAACAGTTTATTACACACCATTCATAAATGTGGTCATGTCTGCAATGTTGAGAACCCAGAACTCTTTAATCAACATTCGTTAGAGTTTATCGCTCAACAACACTAATTTTATAGATATATAACCCTTGAGAACAAAGTTATGTTTGTTCTTTTATCAATATTAGTCAATAGCGGTTAAATAAAGCTGGTTTGGTTACGACCGTTGTCCTTTGATTTATACATGGCTACATCTGCTCTTTTGAGAAATAAACCAACATCATCTGGCTTAGTTAATTGGGTGGCTCCCATGCTTACGGTGATCTTTACCTTTTTATTATCAATAATAAGAAAAGCATTATCAACAGCCGCGCGGATGCGCTCAGCAACAATTAATGCGAAGTCGATGTTGGTAGCGGGAAGAATGAACGCAAACTCTTCGCCGCCAATTCGCCCCATCAGATCATTCTCTCTCAGTGCTAATTGGCTTACGTTGCAAATAATTTTTAAGACTTCATCGCCAACCGAATGACCATAGGTATCATTAAATACTTTAAAATAATCTACATCTAACATTAATAAACACAGTGGAAATTGATAACGATGGGATCGCTCTAATTCAAGCTGCAAAGATTTCATAAAGGCACGTCTGTTAGCAATGCCAACTAACTCATCCGTTGTCGCCATTTTTTTTAATTTATTAATGTCTTGTTCTATATGGTTAGCCATTTTATTTAAATTTTTGCTCAGTGAGCCAATTTCATTTTTTACGATGACCTTGCTACGTGCTTGGTAATTTCCTTCAGCTATATTTTGTGCATCGTGAACCAGTGAAAATATAGGCAGAACAATCTTATTTCTGACATAAAAAGTGATAATTAACGCCATAAGTGTTGAAATAACCAATAATAAAATGACGTACCATAAATATTTTTTTTGCTTAATGTTAAACTCATCAGCCTCGACAATTAACCTAGTCTCCACAGCATCGATAAATTTTTGAATAGGTTGCATAATGGCAATTTTTTCTTGCTGGTATTGAGGTGAAAATAATAGCTTAATAGCAAAAGCCCTATCAGGCTCTCCTTTAAGGGTAAACGTACCTTTACCATCATTGTAGAGTCCTTTCATTAACGCAAAAGCCTGTTTTTCGATAGTCATTAAATTATCTGAGCGGTTTTGGGACTGTTGAAGTAGTAATAACTCACTTTCTGTAAAGCCCATATTTCCCATAAGAGTCTTTAATGGGACTTGTATGCCTAATTTATCTGAAGTAAACCGTTCTGGTGTAAGTGACGTATACCAGTAAGTGGGAGGGTATTTTTTTGGTCGAGGAGAATCTCCGTTACGTATTGCAATGATGTCAAAATAATACTCTTTATAAATCTCATCCCCGGTAACCACATAGGTGCGTGCCATACGTGTTAGGTCATCTGAACTTTGGCGTAGCTCATTAGCAATGGTTAGCGAATATATATGGTGCTTTTCATCTTTAATTGCTCGCAGATCAAAAATACCAATAATATGAAAGAAAACATAACCCCACATGCTTAATATGACGATAAAGCATAAAAAACCGATTTTATTGCCAGTGGAAATATTCATCTGTAACCTATTGGTTTGGTATTAGCTATGCAATATCAAACAGTTGATAATATTTACTCATTTCATTCATTAACGTCTAACCATGAAATAAAAATTTTACAGACAGTTTTATTAAGTGTTGAGTTTACCCAAACGAGTATCCTTATAGATTTATAAATCTATAAGGTATGATATATGTGATATCGCTATTTTAAAGCTTACTTTGAGTATAGACACTTCTGATCATCTTGTGTAAATAAGTGATAATTCTTGATATAGCTATGATAAATAGACACTAATTTAGTACCCATAGCTTAGTTATTTACGATATTTCGACCACAACACTATTAGCGCCTACCTTATTTTTTATAATGTTAAACACGAGGCATGAGTTAATGGAGCTGTAAAAAAATTATTTATATTGTTAATTACTCACTTAGTGTCGGCTAAATGAAATTATTACTCATAATTATCTCGCTGAATGAAGGGTTGATTTTTAGGGGATTAAATACTTTTTGGGTGATTTTGTAGTGTTTTTACCATGATATTCTACCTAATAATAAGGAGTTACCGTGATTTGCGTGAAGGACTTATCTTTTAGCCGTAATGATGGCGGCAACAAACAAAATATTTTAAATAAACTCGATTTATTTGTACCTGCAGCACAGCACCTCGCGTTACTTGGTGATAGTGGTTCAGGTAAAACAACCTTTTTACATATTTTAGCGGGACTCTTGCAAGCAGATAGTGGCTCGGTAAGTATTAACAATCAAGAGCTTTCATCACTGAATGAGACAGAACTTGCGCTGTATCGTCGTAAAATAGGGCTAATATTTCAGCATTACCAATTGCTTGACTGTTTAACCGTAAAGCAAAATATTCTCTTTCAACACAAACTCAATTACCCCAAAAAACCAGCGGATGAATTTGACAATATCGTCAATAAACTTGGGCTCGAAAGTAAGCTCGATTCACTGCCAGAAAAACTCTCAGGTGGAGAACAACAAAGAGTTGGCATCGCAAGAGCGTTACTCAACAAACCTCAGATAATTTTTGCAGATGAACCAACAGGTAACTTAGATCGGCAGCGCTCGCACCAAGTCGTTAAACTTCTTACTGAGTTATGCAGTGAGCAAAAAATCAATTTGGTGATGGTGACTCACAGTCATCAATTAACCGATTACTTTGACCATGTAAAAGTACTTAGAGATGGTCATTTTGAATAATTTGACCAATGAAATTAAACTTATTATCGCCACTCATTTAGCCTTCTATCGAAGACATCCTTGGTTAATGGCGTTATTTTTTATAGGTTTTAGTCTAGGTAGTGCACTATTAACCGCAATTTCTGGCCTTAATCAAGAGGCTAATACACGCTATCAAAATTCTTCCGCATTAATCAATAACCCCGTTACACATTTAATTAAGCCATTAACAGGAAAGTACTTTATTGATGGCAATATATGGCTCACTTTACGACAACATGGCTTTATCAATACTCAACCCGTTTTACGAGGTCAATTAAAAACCAACAACGGAGAAACACTTGCCATTCAGGGTGTGGATACTCTGCTGTGGTTAAACCGTGCGCAATACCAACAAAGTGATGAAAATGTTGATAAAACAGCTCAACGCTTTTCCCTTTCTACTTTATTAGTTGACTCGAAATTTGCAAAACGCATCGTAACAAAAACAGGTGAACCAATAAAATTTTCGCTGCAAAACGATCAGCAACAACCTGAAGTTGTATTAGCTGACAATATTGGACTTTGGGCGATCACCGATATCGCCAATGCTGATTATTTATTAGCAGCTAAAGGGCAACTCAGCTTTATTGAGCTCTCGCATGTTAGCGAGCAGCAATTAGTAGAAATAGCACAGCTAATTACTGGGCAAGCACAGTTGATTGATGCAGAGCAACAATCGTTCGATGTTTTATCTGAAGCCTTCTTTTTTAATCTGACCGCACTTGCCATGCTTGGTTATATTGTTGCGGCATTTTTGAGTTTTAATGCGATAAAACTGACGTTAACTGCGCGACAAAAATTAATAGAGCAAATGCAGCTATTAGGTTGCATTAAGTTAAGTGTTCAACTGAGTCTTGTCATTGAACTTATTATTGTTAGTGTTTGCACTGCTTTATTAGGTACATTAGGTGGTTATTTAATTGCTAATGCATTAGTGCTTGATGTTAACATCACTCTAGTTGGCTTGTATCAACTCGATAAAGCGCTTGTGATCAATTGGCAATGGTCAAATGTCTTATTAGGCTTTGCCCTTAATATTTCGGCTTTGGGGGTAATACTTTTGGCGCAAGCCAAGCAAGTTGCCCAAAAAAGTCAATTGATGTTCTATAGTTTGTTGGTCAGTACATTAGTAGCAGTCATAGGGTTACTCTATTATGCGACTAATGAGTATCAAGCCTTGCTGCTGTGTTTTGCGCTTTTAATGTTGTTTATTTTACTTGTGCCTAAAGTACTGTCTCTCTTGGTTTCATTACCGTTGACAATCACAAATCCATTAACACAATGGCTTCATGCCGATACCCGACTTCATGTAAAAGACCTTCATATTGCTATTATTGCAATTCTAGTGGCGCTTGGCAGTGCTATCGGCATGCAAATTATGGTGAAAAGCTTTAGCCATACGTTAAATGCCCATCTTGAAAAGCAATTAAGTGCAGATATTTATTTACGTTCAGATAAACTCGATAATACTTTAAGGCAAGCGCTCACTAACTTACCTGAAGTTGAGAAGTTGAGTATCTATATGCAAAGTGATGGTGATGTAAATAAAGTACCTGCGAATCTTGCAAGTTTTGGTAATAGCTTTGAACATTATCAACATATTTCGCTGACTTCAGGCTCAGCCATTAATGGAGAAAATTTTTATGGTCAAGGTTGCTTGGCTAACGAACAAAGTAAAATTAAGTTTAATTATTCATTAAATGACGTGATGGTATTTAAGCAAAATTCAACTAAATTTACTTGTCGTATAACAGGGTTCTTTTATGATTATGGTAACCCAAGAATATCGTTACTTACGTTAGAGGAACGCCAGAAAACAGCAGCACTAAACCGTGATATTTTTGGTTATTCAATACGGCTAAAAAGTCGTACTTCCGTTGCTGTTTTTAGCGAGCGTTTAATGGACGAATTTAAACAAGACAGTACAAAAATTTTAGCCAATAAAAAATTTAAAGAAATAGCTAATGCCTTGTTTGAAGATACGTTTGTAGTGACCAAAGCACTCAATGGTTTTATTCTCGCTATTGCATTGTTAAGTTTGTGTACCAGCCTATTAAGTTTAAGTGTTAATCAATTAAAGCAATTAACCATATTACGTAATTTAGGCGTAACACAAGGGCAATTATTAACCATGAAACTGCTACAAACAGGAGGCGTGGTTGTGTTTACTGCGTTGTTTGCTATTCCGCTTGGCTTCGCACTGGGCTTTGCGTTATTAAAGTTTGTCATGCCAATTGCCTTTGGCTGGACTATTCACTTTAGTTTAGATTTAAGCAGTTTATTAATAACGTGCTTAACGCTAGTTGGAGTCTCTGTTTTATGTGCCTATTTACCGATCCGAAAATTAACTAACTTAGCGACTAAGGAGTCATAATCGCGTGATAAAAAGACACGTTTTGACCGGGGTATTATTGACTCCGTTTGTTTTTGTACGGTTTACGCTTGTGCTGTTAATTTTTGTGCTGTCTGCGTGTCAACCGACTGAGCAAAAAACAACCTCATCTAAATTACAAGTGGCTATTGGCAAACCGGTAATACAGGGCACTCCTCTTATCTTTCCCGCTGATCATGGTATTCATGCTGAACAAGGTATTGAGTGGTGGTATGTAACGGCTAATTTGCAAAGTGGCACTGGCGAGACTTTTGGGGTTCAATGGACATTATTTCGCACACTAATGCCAGGCAACCTTGAGTCACAATGGTGGGATAACAATCTTTACTTTGCTCATTTTGCCATGCAACACCAACAAGATCATGTTGCGTTTGAACGGTTTTCACGAGCAAGGCAAGCTAAGGTCATTAGCTCGCCGTTTGATGCCAGTATTGATGATTGGCAGTTGAGCAGTATCAACAACGAATTTTTGCCACTCAATTTAACAGCAGCACATGAAAACTATGAAATAGCACTAACACTAAGCGACAGCCCAATAGCCTTGCATGGCGACAAGGGCTATAGCCAAAAAACACAAAGTGGTCATGCGTCTTATTACTTTAGTTATCCCTTTTTAAAGGTAAAAGGCCGTCTAACTTTTGCGGGTAACACCTATAACGTTTCGGGGAATGCATGGTATGACAGAGAGTGGTCGGCGAGTTTACTCGACAAAAATCAACTCGGTTGGGATTGGTTCAGTATTGTTGACACTCAATCAGAAAAGCAAGGGCTCATGCTCTTTTGTATTCGAGGTAATGATAATAATTATGAGTATTGTAGTGGTAGTGAGATAGCCCCCAATGGCGAAACAACACCGCTTTTTAAAGAAGATATTAAGCTGTCTGTTATTGAAACCGTGACATTAAATAACCACGATTATCCTAGTAAATGGCAGGTTGAATTAACGAATAGACCAATCATTATTATTGAAAGTATTACCAAAGATTCACGTAATCAATTAACAATCCCTTACTGGGAAGGACGAGTAAAAGCAACGGGTGGTTTTAATGGTATTGGCTATGCCGAAATTACTGGCCATTAATTATTCATTATTATGTTGTTATTTTATTTTGCAAACCCTGGTCAAAATGACTAATAAAAGCAGTCATGCGTAAGTTATATGCAAAAATTGCCATCATCATTACCTGATAATATTACTTTTTTTACTCTCTATTTTTTTACTCTCTAAAAGGGGACTGAGTGAGATAATGTGTTTCATAAAACCCCTTACTTTGTGGTCTTCGCGTTTAAAGTAGCATAGACAATACTCAATTATTATTGGATCGTTAACTTTCTCTGAAAATAGCCGCGCAATTATTAATAAGGGTATGATAAAATCGATATCAATCTAGTGTATATAGTGAAGAATTTCACCAAATGTCGAATACAAAATTATTATCTCCAATATTGTCATTCTTAAAGTGTGAAACACCACAAGCATGGATTGATGAAGCCGTTAAGCCTGAAAATTTACCCGTGCTATTAATTGATCACCTGGTGTGTGAATTAAAAGCAGCTCAGTCCGCTATGTTTTTGATCCGAAAATATGCAGTTGATAAAGAAAGCGGTGATGCTTTGTTGGCATGGCTGCAGCCATTCGAGCAATTAATCTATAAAAGGCAAGGGGATTGGCGCTCATTACCGTCGAAAAACAAGTTAACTAAAGCCATATTACCTAAGTCAGGTTCAGCACATGGGCAAGGCCTTATCGACAAAATGGTCTTACTGATCAAAGAAGAGCTACATCATTTTTACCAAGTATTAGAAATGATGGATGAGTATGGTATTGAATATCAAAGTATTACGCCGTGCCGATACGCGAAAGGCTTACTTCGTCATGTAAAATCTTTTGAACCTGATGCTATGGTTGATAAGTTAATTATCGGTGCCTTTATCGAAGCTAGGTCGTGTGAACGTTTTGCTAAAATAGCCCCTCATGTTGATAAACGTCTGGGTGATTTTTATATATCATTACTACGCTCTGAAGCTCGCCATTATCAAGATTACTTATCATTAGCGACAGATATTGCTGGAACCGATATTTCTGAACGAATAAAATATTTTGCTGATATCGAAGCGACGTTAATTATTAGTGCAGATGAAGACTTTAAGTTTCATAGTGGCTTACCTGCAGCGACTCTTTAAGCTTAGTTAGCTTTTTCAAGTTAAGCTGCAGTATTGGCGCTTGCTAATACGCAACGATTTCTGCCGGAATTTTTTGCTTGGTACAGCGCTTGGTCGGCATTATTAAATAATGTTGCCCATGTCATGTTATTGTGTAATTCGGCAACCCCAATAGATACCGTAATAGGCGGAAGCTGAGTATTACTTTGACGTTGTACTAATTTTAATTTCGCAATAGCCAAACGTATTTTTTCAGCCATCGTATGAGCAAATTGTTGCGACTTATTTGATAATACCACCACGAACTCTTCACCGCCGTAGCGCACAGGAATGTCATCAGGTGTGACGTGTTCTTTGATGATTTTTGCCACCAACTGAATCACTTTATCGCCAACACTGTGTCCAAAAGAATCATTCACTTTTTTGAAGTGATCAATATCGATAACTAATGATGAATGAATGTTATCAAGTGATAGTGCCTGTAATTTTTTATCACAGCCTCGACGGTTTAATAATCCTGTTAAGGTATCAATTAGGGCTTCTTGACGAGATTCTTCTAACTTCAGTTTTAACTGTGATACTTCTTCAGATGCTTTATATAGCTCAGTAGATAAAGACTCATGTTGAGCTGTCGATTGTCCTATAGCATTAAGTAAAAAAGTAGTAATGTTTTGGAGAGGCTTTTCTACACTTAGCTGACCAAGCGTTTTTTCTATTTTATTGAGATGACTTATTACTGCTTGTCCGCTTGAAACTTGGTTATCAAGTTGCGCTAAGGTACTGTTCAGTGTCTCGCCAAAAGGTGTAAATATATTATCTTCAATATTTTGGCTGTTTGAAAGAAACTCACTAAACAATGCGTCGATAAAAATAGCGTCGAGTGGTTTTTTGCTGCTTAATTGCCCATCTATTTTTTTTATGAGTGACACGTTTTCTTTTGAAAAATAACAGTAGGCAACAGCGTAATGGCTCGGTATGGGCGCAATTAGATGCAAAAGCATAAATTCTTTAGCTTGTTCTGCGAGTTTTATTGCTTGATCAAAACTTCTCTGCATCCTATTTTCCTTTATTATTTTTCTACATAATAACAGTTAATTAAAAGAAAACTCAATGGAAAATGCGACACAATAGCTGGTTTAATCATTTTTTTTGTCGAGGTATTACTTATTTATAACAGCAGTATTTAATTTATTGAAAAAATAAGTTTAAGGCGTTTTAAAGACTTGAGAAAGTAACTCTATACTGTCTTTTGTTACCTTTAACCATGCGCCTTGCTCATACCAATCACCCAAAACAATGCGCTGAGCAGGTAGGTTATTGGCTTGGATATGATGAATGTTAGGGCGGTGAGTATGTCCATGAATAAGTAACTGACAATGATGTAATTCAAGCTTGTCAATAACCTCTGTCTCGGTGACATCCATTATTTCTTGTGACTTCATTGCCGTTGCACTGGCGCTTTTTAAGCGATAATTTTCAGCAATATTCTTACGTACAAACAGTGGTAAGTTTTTAATCATCGTTTGCCACCACCAAGAACGAGATTTCTTTCTAAAGGCTTGGTAAGCGATATCACGTGTACATAAAGTGTCACCATGCATAATAACGACGGGTTTACCATAGAGATCAATAACATCCACTTCAGGTAATAACGTCATGCCACAAGCTTTGGCATAGCGCTTCCCTAAGAGAAAGTCTCGGTTACCATGAATATAATAAATACGAGTACCTAGCATGCTTAATGCTTTTAGCGCGAGGGCTACTTCGACGACAAAAGGATTTTTATCATCATCACCAATCCAGTATTCAAATAAGTCACCTAATATATATAGTGTTTCGGCGTTAGGGGCATCTTTTTCAAGGAATGACAAAAAACAGGCCGTTATATCGGGCCTGTTTTGCGCTAAATGCAAATCAGCAATAAAGTAGGTTACTGATTTGTTGTTTATTGCGTTAGTCACTAATTTTTATTATTCAACAATCGCTGATTCAATAATGATTTCTTCTGTTGGTACATCGTCATGAAAACCCATACGACCAGTTTCAACCAGAGTCATTTTATCAACAATGTCCATGCCTTCAACAACTTCAGCAAATACACAATAACCCCAACCTTGCACAGATTCGTTTTTAAAATTTAAAAAATCGTTGTCGCTTAAGTTGATAAAAAACTGAGCTGAAGCTGAATGTGGCTCTTGTGTTCTTGCCATCGCTAAAGTGCCACGCTTATTTTCTAAGCCATTACTTGCTTCGTTTTGAATGGTTTCACGAGAATCTTTTTCTTCTAAGCCAGAAGCAAAACCACCGCCTTGTGCCATAAAACCTTTAATGACACGATGAAAAATAGTGCCGTTGTAAAAACCGTCTTCAACATACTGCTGAAAGTTTTTTGCTGTAAGAGGTGCTTTATCAAAATTTAATTCAATTTTGATATCGCCTAAGTTTGTTTTTAAAATGATCATTTTATTTACTCTTCAATTTCGATGTGGGAATTGTAAACGAAAGCACAGAACTGTAAAGCAAACTTATGGATAATGTGTAGGTAAATAATGACCCTAGCGCTTTGTTCGGGTACAATTATCGAAAATTGATATAATTTTTATTAACTATTAATTACCCCTATTTTAATCGTGATCGGAGCCAGAAAATCTTATGTTACAGATATACAATACATTGACCCGCCAGAAGGAAGTTTTTACCCCAATTGAAGCAGGTAAAGTCGGTTTGTATGTGTGTGGTTGTACGGTTTACGATTTATGTCATATCGGTCATGGACGTACTTATATTAGCTTTGACAACATTGCTAGATACCTAAGGTTTTCTGGTTATGACGTAAATTATGTCCGTAATATCACCGATGTTGAAGATAAAATAATTAAGCGGGCACAAGAAAATAACGAAACACCAGACGAGCTTACCGAGCGTACTATTGCATTAATGCATGAAGACTTTGATAGTTTGAATATTGAACGACCAGATATAGAACCAAGAGTAACGACGCACATGGACGAAATTATTGCCATGATCGTCACACTTGTCGAAAAAGAGCATGCCTATGTCGCCGCTAGTGGCGATGTGTTGTTTGCTGTGTCGAGCTTTGCAGACTATGGCAAACTCAGCGGTCAAAATTTAGAGCAATTACAAGCAGGCTCTCGTGTAGAAGTCGATGAAAGTAAAAGGTCACCACTGGATTTTGTTTTGTGGAAGTCAGCTAAACCAGGCGATCCAAGTTGGGAATCACCTTGGGGAGCAGGGCGTCCTGGTTGGCATATTGAATGTTCAGCGATGAGCGCTAAAGAACTAGGTCATCATTTTGATATTCACGGTGGTGGCTCAGATTTACAGTTTCCACACCATGAGAATGAAGTAGCACAGAGTTGTTGTGCGCTTGATTCCCCTTACGTGAATTATTGGATCCATACTGGTATGGTGCAAGTTGACCAAGAAAAAATGTCAAAGTCACTCAATAATTTTTTCACTATTCGTGATGTGCTAAGCCAGTATGACTCAGAAACTGTTCGGTTCTTCTTAACCTCTGGACATTATCGTAGTCAGCTAAACTATTCTACAGATAATTTAGAACAGGCACGCTCTGCTCTAGAGCGTATTTACACGGCTTTGCGTGATGTTGAGGTGCTTGCTGATTTTTCACTAGATAAGGACGACACGTTTGTTGCTCAATTTATTAAAGTAATGAATGACGACTTTAATACACCACAAGCGTTAGCGGTATTATTTGATTTAGCCAAAGAGTTAAATGTCGCTAAAAATGAAAGCAGTGATAAGGCGCCTTATTTAGCCGCGACGCTGAAAGGTTTGGGAGAATTGATTGGTTTATTACAACTATCTCCAGCAAGTTTTTTACAAGGAAAAGGTGACAGCGATGAAGTCGCTGAAGTTGAAGCGTTAATAAAACAACGTAATGATGCGAGAGCAAGTAAAAACTGGTTATTAGCTGATGAAGCTCGAGATAAATTAGCGGCGATGAATATTATCGTTGAAGACAGTGCTGGTAAAACCACTTGGCGTAAAAGCTAATTTATAGACGGTTAACAGCCAGTGGATAAAAGAATGAGACCTCAATAACACATTGTTATTGAGGTTTTTTTTTAAATGCATGTTGCTTTTTAAATTAGATGATTTACAAAATAAGGTGTTAATTACTGATTATTTGCTGTCCAGCGGTTAATTATTTTAGCAATTTCGCCGCTTTGTTTTAATTTTGTAATGGCTTTATTAATAAGATTAAGGGTTTCAATAGTGCAGGATTCACGGCTTAACATAATATGAATATTATCTTGGTATATTTTTAATGAGTGCATCTCAAACTCATCTTGCAAAAAATATTTTTCAGAGAACACTTTCATCGTTACAGGGTCGACCAAAAATCCGTCGATGTGACCTTTTAGCAATAGTGCTACATTTTGCTCTAGGTCGATAACGTTATTAATATGGCTTTGAAAGTCTTTGGTTGTAATAAGTTTTTGAAATTCCTCACCATAAAAATATCCCCCTTCAACACCAATCATATAATTAGAATTAGCCAGATCACCTAATGTCTCGAGCTTAATTTTATCAGCCATGCCTTTTTTGACAAAAAGATTAACTTTCTCAAGACGATAAGGTAGAGAAAAATAGGCGTTTTCTTCTCGTTCAAGCGTATAGGATGCACCCATCGCCATATCCATTTTTCCTGTTTTTATGTATTGTAAATGTCTTTTCCAAGGCAGTTCAGTGAAGGTTACCTTGAAATTAGTTTCTTTAATAATCGCATTGAAAATATCGAAATCTAAACCAACAAGTTCTTGTTTTTTATTGTGGTATTGATAGGGATACCATAACTCCCAACCAACCGCATAATCTCTTGAAGGAGCAGTGTGAGCAGGACTATTTACAATCAATAATAGAACTAAGAGTATATATTTTTTCATTCTCTTTCTTCCATGCATCAGCTAATTAATGAATCGAGATCCTGATATTACGGTAACTTTATTTGCCTAGAAGTGGATTGTAGACAAATTTATATCATCATACTGCACTATCAATGGTACCAACAGCAACAATTTGTTACATCTACATTGACATAAGCTTAATTTAAAAGCAAAAAGTGCAGTTGCTGTCGATAAAAATAAATTAATATTGGCGTTGAAACTATTAATTATCCGCTAGATAAACAGTAATACGGCTAGATTTAGCTGGCCCTGTTGTTGTTCGCTGCTTAACAGCGAACGCGTCTAATTTATTATTGCTAAAGTCAATTTAGCTGATTCTCATCGCCGTTTCCGTGGCGTTATAACGCCTTGTTATTTGATACTTTCCTATCAGTTACATAAATTGATGATGTTGCACTTGCAATATCTCAGGTTTGCACTAATCTATCATTAACGATTAGTTTAACGATACTTGGAGATAGTTATGGTGTTAGTCGAGCCACTTACTGGCGATGAAAATGAAGACATTACTGAGCTTGCCCGTTTCTTTAATGAAACGTTAGGTTTTTGTCCGAATAGTGTACTGACCATGCAACGGCGCCCAGCTATAGCTAAGGCTTTTATTAGTTTAAATATTGCTGTAATGGCAAATGAAGGTAGAGTAACCGCTGAACAAAAACGTTTGGTGGGTTATATAACCAGTGCTAATACAGGTTGTCGCTATTGCGAGGCACATACAATTTTAGCGGCAGAGCGCTATGGTGGGACTGACCAAAGGTTAGCTGATATTTGGTCTTTTCGAACAAGTGATAACTACAGTAAAGCGGAGAAAGCAGCGTTTGAATTTGCGCTTGCGGCTTCAAGTGTACCCAATGCTGTTGACGATAGTATATCTGGCGAACTACATAAATACTGGGATAACGGTGAAATTATTGAAATTCTTAGCGTTATATCTTTATTTGGCTTTTTAAATCGTTGGAATGACTCTATGGGGACAACCATGGAAACAGGGGCTGTTGATGCAGGTAATCGACTATTGAACGAGTCAACATGGACTCAAGGTAAGCATACTTAAGGTTATTGGTGAAAACCAATAGTGATTTTCTATTGGTTTTCTATTAGGAAATGTCCCAAGCGACGGGTGTTTATCTTATGTTTTTGTCGTTGTAACTGTCTTTTTCTATGGGAACTTTGTACTTGCCGTCTAATTTTATTGTTCATTTTGACTCTCTTTGAAGTTATCTACTTACTTAGTATTGCTTAACTATGTTTCACTTTGATGACAACGTAAAAGTTATTGAGTGAAACAACAGCTAACTTCACATTAACACAGATTATCAACTTAAGTTATTCTATTATAGCGATGGCTTGCGTTTCCAACGGTTCAGGAAGAACATATTCTCTTGATTTATTATCCATCCAAGTCAAGGTATCGTAGTAACGTCTGATGTTTTCAACATAATTTACCGCTTCATCACCACGGGCATAACCGTATCGAGTTGGCTTGTAATATTTTTTTTGTTTAAGTAATGGTAAGCGATCTTTAACCTCTACCCAGCGGTCGGGATCGCCACCTTGTTTTTCTGTTATTTTTCGTGCGTCATTTAAATGGCCTAAACCAATATTATATGAGGCAAGTGCAAACCATAAACGATCGGGGAAAGGTACTCTATCGGGCATTCTATCGATCATTTGTTTAAAGTATTTAGCGCCACCACGAATACTTTGTTCAGCATCTAAGCGACTTTTAATACCCATTTGCTTAGCCGTTGGCAAAGTTAACATCATCATACCACGCACACCCGTATACGAGCGGGCGTGAGGTTCCCAATGAGATTCTTGATAACTAATCGCGGCCAATAATCGCCAGTCAATCTCTTGGCTATACTTTTCAAAGAGCGGTTGGTATTGAGGCAGTTTACCTTCAACCGCTTTAATAAACATTCGGGTATCAACATAATTAAACTCTTCAACATGACCATAATATTTGTCATTAAGTGCTAATAATGTACCGTCGTGATGTACTTTGCCAAAAAATTCAACAAGACTGGCATAGATTGATTGGTCATTATTTTTTCTAACTGCCCAAGCCAAAGGTTGTGGTTTTTTTATGGTAAAGCCAATGCTGATTTCAGGATAATAGCGGCGATTAACTGCTAGGGTATTGCTGTCGATAATGGTGTAGTCAATTTCTTCTGATAATACTTTCAGTAATAATTCTTCGCTATCGAATTCATCACTGATTTGCCAAGTTAACTCACGATGGCTATTTTTTAATTGAATAAGATTTTCTTCATGGCTTGAATGCGCCATGATCAATAAATTCCCCGTTAAATCTTCTATGTCACGAGGTCGAATGCCGCCCTGTTTAAAAACGAGTTTTTGGCTGATATCATCATAACTAGGAGAAAAATTATATTTTTGACGTCTTTTATCGGTCACAGCTAAGCCTGCTGCTAATATATCGACTTGGCCGCTGTCTAATTTATCAAAAAGTTCTTCAAGGCTATAGCTAGGCACTACTTTTAATTCAACACCTAATGAGTCTGCATAATTTTTTACCAGCTCATATTCAAAACCTGCAGCGTCTTCAGCTTCTAGATAATAACTGGTTAAGCCATAAATAGTACCGACCTTAATATAGCCACGCTCAATTATTCGCTGCAAACTGGCATTATCTTCTGTTGGCTGACAGCCGAATAGCAAAAAAGTACTCAAGAAGAATATGCTTACAAACTTGCTGATTTTTTTAACTATTTTAAAATTTATCTTAATCATATAAGGTCATTGTGGCGTGATTCCAGCTTTATTCAAAGCACTTTTTATCAATTATCAAGATTAACTGTTTAAGTTAATCTTTTAACGCTTATCAAAACCCTTTATATAAACTATAATATGCGCGATTTTTCTTCCATTATTTTAACTGCGAAAACGCAACTAAAATAAAACTAAACTGGTGATTACGTTTATGACGATGTTGATGAAAACCCTTCGCGGCGCTCCTGCTCTTTCAGACTTTCGAGTTAAAAAGTTATTGGCTCAATGCGCTGAATTAGAACTTCCTGTGACAGATATTTATGCTGAATTCACACACTTTGCACATATTTCAGCTGATCTTAGCGACGAAGAGTTTCAAGTTTTACAGCAACTTCTTAAGTATGGACCAAACATTGAAGAACATGAACCTGTTGGTCAATTTTTATTGGTTACTCCGCGTCCGGGTACTATTTCTCCTTGGTCTTCAAAATCAACAGATATTGCTCATAATTGTGGTCTAGCGAAAGTTAACCGTTTAGAACGAGGTATTGCTTATTATATTACCAGCAAACCTTTGGATGCAAAGCAGCAGGCTCAACTCAATCATTTAATTTCAGATCGAATGATGGAAACGGTCTTTACTGAGATGTCAGCAACGACTGCGCTTTTTGCGACGGCTGAACCTAGTGAATTAAC
This sequence comes from Colwellia sp. BRX8-9, assembly GCF_014077245.1. NCBI lineage: Bacteria > Pseudomonadati > Pseudomonadota > Gammaproteobacteria > Alteromonadales > Colwelliaceae > Colwellia > Colwellia sp. BRX8-9. The sequence continues at coordinate 66,713 of NZ_JACGVN010000018.1, read as the reverse complement.
CGTTATAGATATTGAAAATGGTGGTAAAAACGCATTAATGGCTGCTAACGTCGAATTAGGCTTAGCGCTAGCAGAAGATGAAGTAAATTATTTATTCGAAAACTTTACCAAGTTAGGTAGAAACCCACACGACATCGAACTCTACATGTTTGCTCAAGCAAACTCTGAACATTGTCGTCATAAAATATTCAATGCTGACTGGACTATTGATGGTGTTAAACAGCCGAAGTCGCTGTTTAAAATGATCCGTAATACCCATGAAATAAACCCTGACTTTGTCTTAAGTGCCTATAAAGATAATGCTGCCGTTATGGTTGGTAATAAAGGTGGTCGTTTCTTCCCTAATCCAGCAACCAACGTTTATAGTTATCATCACGAAGACATTCAAATTTTAATGAAAGTTGAAACGCATAATCACCCAACAGCTATTTCTCCTTACCCTGGAGCAGCAACAGGCTCAGGTGGTGAAATTCGTGATGAAGGCGCGACAGGTATTGGTTCCAAGCCCAAAGCAGGTTTAGTGGGCTTTTCAGTATCAAATTTACGCATTCCTAATTTTGTTCAACCCTGGGAAACTGATTTTGGTAAACCAGATCGTATCGTTTCAGCATTAGACATTATGTTGGAAGGTCCTTTAGGCGGAGCGGCATTTAATAATGAATTTGGCCGTCCAGCTATTTTAGGTTATTTCCGTACTTACGAAGAAGAAGTTAACTCGTTTAATGGCTCAGAGGTTCGTGGTTACCATAAACCCATCATGCTAGCCGGTGGTTTGGGTAATATTCGTGACGAACACGTACAAAAACGTGAAATTATTGTTGGTGCTCACTTAATCGCACTTGGTGGTCCGGCAATGAATATCGGTTTAGGTGGCGGAGCAGCATCATCAATGGCTTCTGGCCAATCAGCCGAGAACCTCGACTTTGCTTCTGTGCAACGTGAAAATCCTGAAATGGAACGTCGTTGCCAAGAAGTTATCGATAAGTGTTGGCAGCTTGGCGAAGACAACCCTATCGCTTTTATTCATGATGTTGGCGCAGGTGGTTTATCTAATGCATTCCCTGAATTAGTGTCTGATGGCGGTCGTGGCGGTGTTTTTGAACTGCGTAATGTTCCTAATGATGAACGCAGCATGGCTCCTCATGAAATCTGGTGTAACGAATCTCAAGAACGTTATGTTATTGCAGTATCAGACAAGAATTTAGCAACGTTTGAACAAATATGTCTTCGTGAACGCGCACCATTCTCAGTGGTAGGGCGTGCAACCGAAGAGGAACACTTAACGGTTACTGATGCACATTTTTCTGGTAATGCTAAATGCGATACCCCGATTGATTTGCCGCTTGAAGTCTTATTAGGCAAAACGCCTAAAATATTTAAAGATGTCGCCACAGCTAAAGCAGCGGGTGATGTGTTCTCTTTAACGGATATTACCTTAGCGGATGCCGCGGACCGCATATTGTCATTACCGACAGTTGCAGAAAAAACGTTCCTGATCACCATTGGCGATCGCTCGGTAACAGGTATGGTTAATCGTGATCAAATGGTTGGCCCTTGGCAAGTACCTGTCGCCGATTGTGGTGTAACCGCCTCTGCGCTTGACTCTTACCATGGCGAAGCGATGTCTTTGGGTGAACGTACACCTGTCGCATTATTAAACTTTGGCGCTTCTGCTCGTTTAGCGGTCGCTGAATCACTAACTAATATTGCCGGTACAGATATCGGTGATTTAAACCGTATTAAATTGTCTGCTAACTGGATGTCACCCGCAGGTCACCCAGGTGAAGATGCTGGTTTATACGAAGCGGTTAAAGCCATCGGCGAAGAACTTTGTCCTGCACTTGGCTTAACTATTCCGGTTGGCAAAGACTCAATGTCAATGAAAACCAAATGGGAAGATAACGGCGAAGAAAAATCAGTCACTTCACCTATGTCATTAATCATTACTGCTTTTGGTGTTGTTGAAGATATTCGAAAAACAGTCACCCCTGAGTTAAGAATAGATCAAGGCGAGACTCGAATTTTAGCTATTGATTTATCAAAAGGTAAAAAGCGCTTAGGTGGCTCATGTTTAGCACAGGTTTATAAGCACTTGGGTAATGAAACCCCCGATGTAGATTGTCCTGAAACCTTAAAAGGCTTCTTTAATGCTATGCAAACCTTGGTTCGTGATGAAAAGCTTATTGCTTATCACGACATTTCTGATGGTGGTTTATTCACAACTGTCGTTGAAATGGCTTTTGCTGGTCACACCGGTGTTGATATTGATTTAACAAAATTAAGCTCAGTTTCAGGTAATGACATTGACGTATTGTTTAATGAAGAGCTCGGCGCTGTTATTCAAATTCGTGAAAGCGATGTTGCAGCGATTGATGCTATTTTAGCGGCTCATGGAATTTTAGATTGTTGTACTGATATCGGCCGAATTAATAACGAAGATACGCTTCGCTTTAGCCGTGATGGCAAGGTAGTACTTGAAAATTCTCGTACTTACTATCGTACCGTCTGGGCACAAACCACCTACAGAATGCAGTCACTGCGTGATAACCCTGAATGTGCTCAACAAGAACATGATGTTAAGTACGATACCGAAGACCCAGGTTTACATGCTGAGCTTACTTTTGATATTAATGAGGATATTGTTGCTAAGTTAATTGCACAAGATTCATTGCAGGGCACTAACCCTAAAATTGCGATATTGCGTGAGCAGGGCGTTAACTCTCATGTTGAAATGGCGGCCGCTTTTGACCGTGCTGGTTTTGTTGCCATTGACGTGCATATGTCTGATATTTTATCAGGGCGTGCCGATTTAGCTGACTTTAACGGTTTAGTCGCTTGTGGTGGTTTCTCTTACGGCGATGTATTAGGTGCTGGCGAAGGTTGGGCAAAATCTATCTTGTTTAACAAAGATGCTAAAGCCATGTTCAAAGCCTTTTTCGAACGCCAAGATACTTTTACTTTAGGTGTTTGTAATGGTTGTCAGATGTTATCTAACCTGAAAGAAATTATTCCAGGTTCAGCAGCGTGGCCACATTTTGTACAAAACAAATCTGAACGTTTTGAAGCACGTTTCTCATTAGTTGAAATTCAAGAAAGCCCTTCAGTATTATTTAAAGGCATGTCAGGTTCTCGTATGCCGATTGCTGTTTCTCATGGTGAAGGTCATGCAGAATTTAGTTCTGAACAAGCCATTGGCGCAGCCAATGATTCTGGCACGGTTTCAATGCGTTATGTTGATAACTATGGTCAAGTTACTGAAACTTACCCAGCTAACCCGAACGGCTCGCCAGACGGTATTACCGCCCTAACCACAACAGACGGCCGTGTTACTATTATGATGCCACACCCTGAGCGTGTTTTTAGAACGGTTGCAAACTCATGGCACCCAGATGAATGGCAAGAAGACTCACCTTGGGTACGCATGTTCCGTAATGCGCGTGCTTTTATTGGTTAATTTTTTTGAGTGTGTCTAGTTAAAAATAAAGCACTTAACCATTTAATGCCGTTCACTTAAGGTGAACGGTATTTTTTTTGTCTAAAATTATTTTAATCAGAAAATTATTTATAGGGTTGTTTTAATAAGAAAATAATTTTTGCTCAGTGGTGTGGTTTATTTGCATGGTTATTAGATTGCTTTAATGCTAACAAGTCACAATGTAAGTTATTTAAAACATAATCAAGCGTGTGACCTTTAATTCTAGATAACCATCCTTGGTGTTCCCCATATCCCATAACCACAACATTCGCATTATATTTATTTGCTAAAGATGGAATAATATCATCGGCTAATCCTTCCTCAACGTGTAAATTTTCACCTTTAAAATGATAGGGTTTAACGAATGATGTTAGATGATCTAAATGATTTTTAGATTGTTTCATTGACTTCATTGGCTGAAAGGAAACACTGCAACTTTCTAAATAACAATTAAACAAATGAATATCACTCATTAATAGTTTTGCTAAATCAGATGATTTTTCAATAATTTCATTATTAAATGTTTTATGCGTTACGGTATTTTCCTCTGTTTCAATAGCCGCTAGTACATTGCCATTATTTAACCATTGATGGTCACCAACGAATAAAACTGACGTATCTGAAACACGTAATAAATGCGTATACTCTGCTTGTTCAAATGTCCAAAGGTGTGGTGCTTTTTTTAGGTTTTCTGCTACCACCAAGTCATACTGATTTTCCTTTAGTTGCTTTTTTAGCGTGATAAATTGATCGCGATCCTCGCGTATTTTATAGTTAATAGAAATACCTTCTTGTTTGGCAAGATGAATTAAGCTATTAATTTTTTCTTCATTATCTAACTCAGTCGTTGTTTTATGATTAAGCCAGCGTTGATAGCGAGAAGGTTTTTCTTTTGTTGCTAAAACAGTGACGCGAGCGTGATTATTTTTAGCCAAAAGTATCGATTTTTTTAGTGAAATTAAATCGCTCGTTCTAGGTTTAACTAGCGTTAATATATTTGAGAAGCTATCCATGGAAGTGTCTCCAGTTACTTTAAAAGCAAATAATTAAATATAGTTTATTTATGAAAATAGGTTATGTAGCCACAAGACTTATTTAAACTTAAAAAGGAAGGATTTATAATAAAATAATCATAAAAAGTAGAACATATATACAGATTTTAATTGTTGATTTTAGTTTATTGAAAATATTAGCGTTAATTGTAAAATTAATTATAAAGCGTAATTTTACTTAACTGCTTTGATTTCAATTTATTTAACTTATCGACAATAGTGTAAAAATATAGGTACGGAAAATAGCATGCTGACTATAATTGTTGTTGCACTTGCAATATCTGTACAGTGTTATATCCTGCTAGCTATTGGTATTAAATAAAATGGATAAATCTCGATGCAAGATCATGACTCAAGCCCGCTCACCGATTACATTGAATACCCTGTTGAAGAAATGCGCTTGCGTTCTGAAAACTTCTACTTGGATATAAAGCGTCGCCATAGCATTCGCAATTTTAGCGATCGCCCTGTGCCTAAAGAGATTATAGAAAACTGTATAAAAGCGGCTGCAACGGCGCCAAGTGGTGCTAATCATCAACCTTGGCACTTTGTCGCTGTGCATAGTAGCGATATAAAAAAGAAAATTAGAGAACAGGCTGAATTTCATGAACGAGGCTTTTATGAAGGCCGAGCAGGTGAAGAGTGGCTAGGTGCTTTAAAAGCGCTCGGCACAGATGCTAATAAACCTTACTTAGAAAATGCACCATGGCTTATCGCCATATTCAGCCAAAAGAAAGGTGGCATAAGTTCAACAGAGAAAAACACTAACTATTATGTTCATGAATCTGTTGGGATCGCGACGGGCTTTTTAATTAATGCCTTGCATACCTCTGGTTTAGTGACGCTAACCCATACACCAAAACCTATGTCTTTTTTAAGTAAAGTGTGTGGACGTCCAGAAAATGATCGCGCTTATATGTTACTTATTACCGGCTATCCAAGCGAAGATGCTACTGTGCCTCAGCATGCTTTAGTTAAAAAACCACTGAATGAAATTGCGACTTTTTTGTAGTCCTTATTTTAAAACCCCGAGGTACTCTCATTACTATATCTGCCAGAAATAAAGCGTTTAGACTAACGAAAGAAATAGCTGAACCCTTAGATTTAACCAAGCACTTACCGTTTAGAGTCGCGGTTGTTAGCAATTTACTCGCTTTAAATCGTGACTGGAAAATTCGTGATCTCTGTGATCTAGAACCCAGAGAAATGCGCGTTCTATTAAATATTGGCTCATACATGCCGATTAAATCAGCGGACATTGCTTATCAATCTCGTATTGATTCTTATAATGTTAGTCGTGCAGTAAAAGCATTAGATAAAAAAGGTTTAATCGACATTCGTCGAGATGAAAAAAGTAAAAACATTAAAATTTTAGCCCTAAATGACCAAGGTAAGGCGTTATATCAACAGCTTACTACCGCGATGGAGTTGCGTTCAAAAGAGCTTGAAAGTGTTTTAACCGCTGATGAAACTAGTGCTTTTTATAATACGCTCAGTAAAATTGAAGATAAAGTCGAACAATTACTAGCGAAACAAGCGCTCACTAAAATAGCGCGAGGTGAAGATGCTCCTGGCGATCAAAAAGAATTAATTCGTTGGTACAAAAAAGGGCGAAGTGGTGATGTGGGTTAAATAGCGCTGATGTAAAATTTTTACCCGTTCAACATAAATTTCAGTTTCAGGGAAAGGGGGCACGCCGTTATACCTTTTAACAGCACCTTCGCCTGCGTTATAGGCCGCTGAAACTAACGTAATATTACCACCGTACTTTCTTATTAAACGTGCTAAATGTTTACTGCCTGCGCTAATATTTTGTTTAGCATCGAATGAATTCCTAACGCCTAACGCTTTAGCTGTTGCCGGCATTAACTGCATGAGCCCTTGTGCGCCAGTTTTAGACAAAGCTTGTGGGTTAAAGTGTGATTCGGCATGAATGACCGCAAGAATAAGGGCAGGGTCAATTTTATAAAGCTTTGCCTGTTGATTGATGGTTGATCTGAAGTGATCAATAAATAAACGCGTGTTATGCCAGTTAACCATAGCGTTAAGTTTACAGGCAAAGCAACCTATGCTGATCTGTTGATAACTTGAGGTACTAGGGGGAATATCAGAAAAAGAGCTGATGCCTTTTTCTGATTGATATTGGTAAACTCTCACACTATCTTCTGCAATGGCATGATGAGTGAAGCACATAAATAGGAACAATAAGCCGCAAGATAATTTCAATAAAACGCTCTAGATTGAAGTAACAATAATACTGAGTATAGCGCTTATTTTTGTACTAACTTCGCTTGCTGTTTTAGTGCTCTTTTCTCAGCTCTGCGGCGTTTAAAAAAAGCGGACAGTAATTGGCTACATTCTTCTGCCATAATGCCACAAGACAGCACAATTTGATGATTATGCTTTTCATCAGACAATAAATTAAAGGCACTACCTGCAGCGCCTGTTTTTAAGTCTGGCGTCGCGTACACCACGCGTTTAATTCGGCTATGTACCAATAAACCAGCACACATTGGGCAAGGCTCCAATGTTACATAGAGCGTACAGTCGAGCAGACGGTAGTTTTGTAAAGCTAAGCCAGCTCGGCGTATCGCAACCATTTCAGCGTGGGCTGATGGGTCGTTAAGTGTAATCGACTGATTGTAGCCTTCACTTATCACTTGATTATTAGCGACAACCACAGCACCAACGGGGATTTCGTTAATCGCTTCTGCTTGTTGGGCAAGCTCAAAAGCTCGTTGCATAAACACTTGGTCTAATGCTTGTTGTGCTTCACTATCCATCACTATAAAAACATCTCGAGTAAGTCATTTAAATAGCGATGACCTAATTTACTGACTTGCCAAGTGCCATCATTGTTTTCTTGCATCAATTGTTTTTGTTTAGCGATTTGCAATGTCGGCAAGACAGTTTCAATTGATAAGCCTGTTCTTTGTTGATATTCCGTTAAGCTAAAACGTTCATGTAAGCGCAGTCTGTTCATCATATATTCAAAAGGTAATTCTTGTGCACTGACTTCAACTAAATGATCTAAGTGTGGACGACTCTCGTCTAAGTAACCTTTAGGGTGTTTTACTTTGATGGTACGGAAAATTTTACCATTAAGTGGATCTGTTATTTTGCCATGTGAGCCACAGCCAATGCCCAGATAATCACCAAACTGCCAGTAATTGATATTATGCTGACATTCAAAACCGGGTTTACTGTAAGCCGATATTTCGTATTGCTGATAACCCGCGGCAGCTAATAAGGCGATACCTTGATCTTGAATATCCCAAAGTACTTCGTCTTCAGGCAACTTAGGCGGGCGAGAATGAAAAGCGGTATTGGGTTCTATTGTTAACTGATACCAAGATAAATGGGTTGGATTCAGTGAAATAGCGGTGGTTAAATCATCAAGGGCGTTAGCAATGTTTTGCTGTGGTAAGCCATGCATTAAGTCAAGATTAAAGGTTTTTATACCACAAGAATAAGCCAACTCGGCTGCTTTTTTTGCTTGGTTACTGTCATGAATTCGACCTAATTTTATTAGTTTGTCAGATTCAAAACTTTGTACACCAATCGATAGTCTTGAAACACCACCATTAAAGAAGCCAATAAACTTTTCAGCTTCAACGGTGCCTGGGTTCGCTTCTAACGTTATTTCAATGTCATCTTTATGTGAGAAGCGCGCAAGGACTTGGGTTAATAAACTTTCAATCGCCTGTGCAGAAAATAAGCTCGGTGTACCACCACCAATAAAAATAGTGTGTAATGGGCGATCACTTAGAGAGAACTTGGCGATATCTGCATCTAAATCATCAATAAGATGTTTTACATACTCTTCTTCTGGAACCGCTGATTTCAAAGCATGTGAGTTAAAATCACAATATGGGCATTTTTCAACACACCAAGGGATATGGATATATAAAGAAAGCGGGGGCGCTTGTAGCATTATTATTTAACACCAAAATGTTGTACAAGCTTAGCAAGTGCTTGGCCGCGGTGACTTAAACTATTTTTTAAATCGCGAGGCAATTGTGCTGAAGTTTGTTGCTGTAGCTCTTGCCAAAAAATAGGATCATAACCAAAACCTTGTTCGCCCAATTTTTCATGGGTAATTGTGCCTTCCCAAACGCCATGACAAATTATCGGCGTTGGATCGTGCTCGTGTTTCATATAAACCAGCACACAATGAAATCGAGCGGTACGTAGTTCATTAGGTATATTCTCTAATGCTTTTAACAGTTTATCAGTATTGTCACTATCACTAGCGTTTTCACCCGCGTAACGCGCCGAATAAACCCCCGGTGCGCCATTTAATGCATCAACCTCTAAACCTGAGTCGTCAGCGATTGCCGGTAAGCCCGTTATTTTAGCTGCATGACGCGCTTTAATGATGGCATTTTCAACAAAAGTAGTGCCTGTTTCTGCCACTTCACTGACATTAAATTCACTTTGGGGTTTTATTTCAATGCTATGTGCGGCTAATAAATGGCTAAGTTCTTTAACTTTACCTGGGTTGCCTGTGGCTAATACGATGGTTGACATTTTGTACCTTGAGCGTGTAGAAATGAAAAAGTAAAATCAGGTAAAACCTGATTTTATATATTAATTATTTGTATGCAATTAGTGATTAATCAACATAAAATTTCTGTTTGAATTTAAGCTGGTGGGTTTCTTTGCCGTCACTAATGGTGATATCAAAGTAAAAGGTTTCTTCGTTGGTGTAATTAACTTGTGCTAAATAATAAATAGCATCACCTTCTTTTACTTCGTCAAATTCAAGGGTTTTGATTTGACCAATATCATTTCGAGCTTTTCCTTGAATAGTTACTGCTTTAGCTGGCGTTGACGGTTTAGTATCGTCTAAAACCGAAATATTAATTAAACCGTTAAAACGACTACGTTCAATATCATAAGCTTTTGCTACTTTTGGTGTTAAAAATGTGGCATTTATTGCCATATAATGAACTTGCATCGAACCCAATTTTTTCATGTTTTCAGCAAAAACGTTACTGACTAGGGTCAATGAAACTAAAATAATAAATAAACAGGTTTGAAAGATATTTTTCATAATGTGTTCCTTTTTGTTTTAATGATCCATACATTTAATAAGACAGGTTTTATAGCCAAATTATTACAAAACCTGTTTTATTGTTTCTACGTTATTATAGCATTGCCCAACCTGGAATGGCGCCAGATAGGAAAATATTAATTACGTTTAGTAATAAGAAAGCAATAAGTATAGATAAGTCTAAACCGCCAATGCTGGGTACAATACGTTTTATCGGTTTTAAAAACGGTTCAGTTAACTGCTGGAAGATAGCTTGCGTAGGGTTATAACCCTGAACTACCCAGCTCATTAATGCCATAACGAGCATTAACATAAATAGCAATACACCCGTTTGTTTAATTAAATAAATAAGACCTAAGTATAGCGCCGAAATAATATTGATATCTCCACCATTAAGTAATGGGATAAGAATAAACTTTAACGCTGCTACGGCAAAAGCTAACAACAATGTTGATACATCAATACCACCAAAACCAGGTATAACGCGGCGAAGCGGAATAACGGCTGGGTTGGTAACTTTTACAATAAACTGGCTTAACGGGTTATAAAAATCAGCACGGACCAATTGTAACCATACACGTAAAACTAACAACATTAATAATGCGTCAAAGGCAAAGCTCAGCAAATAATTAATGGCTTCCATCTACTTCTCCAAAACTTAATAATTAATAAAATTCAAACGTATTAAACGTTATTTTGCGCCATTTCTTTAGCGCGATGCAATGCACTGTTCATTGCATTTGTTACTATTTTATCCAAACCATCATCTATAAAAGAATTAATAGCAGCATTGGTTGTACCACCTTTTGAGGTGACCTTAGCGCGTAATTCACTGATTGGAATATCGTTGTTTACCACCATTTGCGCAGCACCTAAAGCGGTTTGCTGCACTAATTCACGGCTTTCTTTTGCTGAAAAACCTAACGCTATCGCTTGTTTTTCCATTGCTTCCATAAACAAAAAGAAATAGGCAGGCGCTGAGCCAGAAACTGCGATAATATTGTCAATTTCATCTTCAGTGGCTAACCACTTGATAATACCTACCGAACTCATTAGTTCTTCGGCAACCTGTTTTTGTTGAGTATTAACATTTTCGTCGGCATATAAACCAGTAACACCTAAACCAATCTGCGAGGGGGTATTGGGCATAGTACGAATAATGCCACAAGGTTTAGCTAAGGCTTTTTGCATTTGTGCAACAGTGCAGCCAGCAGCAACGGAAATAAAGCACTTGTTGCTAATATCAATTTCTTGGCTGATTTTTTGGCAAACCTCAGCAATAAAGTGAGGTTTAACACCAAGTACAATAAAATCTGCAAAATTAGCCGCAACGATATTGTCTGCTGTTTCTTTAATACCAAGTTGCTCTTGTAAAGCCAGTCGCTTCTCAGGTGAAGGGTTTGATACGATAATATCTTGATTGGCAAAGCCTGTGTTTACTAAGCCAGAAATAATTGCGCCATTCATGTTACCAGCGCCAATAAAAGCAATTTTTGTCATGAAATACCTATGATAAATAAGAATGTGAATATTTTAACTATTGTAACGAATTATACTTAAAGAAAGTGAAATAGATTGTATCCGAATATAACTATTTATCTTCTCTAGCGCCAAAAATGGCTGAGCCAACTCTGACCATAGTCGAACCTTTGGCAATAGCGTCACTCAAGTCACCTGACATGCCCATCGATAAAGTATCCATACTAGGATGTTCTTTTTTTAATTGCGTATAAAGTTGCTGCATTTTTTCAAAACTTTGTTCAGAGGCATTTTTCTCAGGGATAGCCATTAAGCCGCGAAGGGTTAAATGTGGGCAATGCTCAATACAATCAACTAACGCTTTAATATCTTTAACGGCTATGCCAGACTTGCTTTCTTCGCCACTAATATTGACTTGTAAACAAACGTTGAGGGGAGTATCTTGGCTAGACCTATGATCATTAAGGCGTTTTGCTACTTTAATGCGGTCAACACTATGTACCCAAGCAAAGTTATCAGCAATTAATCGTGTTTTGTTTGACTGTATAGGACCAATAAAATGCCAAGTAATGTCTGACAAACTTTGTAATTCTGCTATTTTTTCAACGGCTTCTTGAATATAGTTTTCACCAAATTCTCGTTGGCCCGCTAAATAAGCTTGTTCGATCATGGTACTAGTTTTGGTTTTACTTACCGCGAGTAAGGTCACCTGTGAAGATGGACGTTTTGCTAGCTCGCAAGCATTAAAAATTTGCAGATTTATCTTAGCAAGATTATCTTTAATGGGTGTCATATTGTTTTGTGTCAATTTAGTTTCAACTTACTTTATATTATAAAAAATAATTATTAAGAGGTCTTTTTATGGATATTACCGAATTACTTGCCTTTAGTGTGGAAAATAATGCATCTGATCTACATTTATCTGCAGGCACTCCGCCTTCAATTCGTGTTGACGGTGACGTACGTAAACTCAATATCCCAGCATTTGACGAGAAAGATGTTAATGCTCTGGTCTATGATATTATGAATGATCGTCAACGCAAAGAGTATGAAGAAAATTTAGAAGTCGATTTTTCTTTTGAAGTGCCAAATTTAGCACGTTTTCGTGTCAATGCTTTTAATCAAAATCGTGGCCCTGCAGCGGTATTTCGTACTATTCCAAGCAAAATATTATCCTTAGATGATTTAGGCTGTCCTGATATCTTTCGTGAAATTTCTGATATACCTAGAGGCTTAGTTTTAGTCACGGGCCCAACAGGCTCAGGTAAATCAACCACTTTAGCGGCTATGGTCGATTATATTAATAACAACAAACACGATCATATTCTTACCATTGAAGATCCTATTGAGTTTGTTCACGAAAACAAAAAATGTTTAATAAACCAACGTGAGGTTCATCGCGATACACTAAGTTTTGAAGCTGCTCTGCGCAGTGCTTTACGTGAAGACCCTGATGTTATTCTTGTTGGTGAAATGCGCGACTTAGAAACCATTCGTTTAGCGATGACAGCGGCGGAAACCGGCCACTTAGTTTTTGGTACTTTACATACAACCTCTGCACCAAAAACCATCGACCGTATCATTGATGTTTTCCCCGGTGAAGAGAAATCTATGGTGCGTTCAATGTTATCAGAATCACTTCGTGCGGTTATTTCACAAACCTTGATTAAAAAAGTGGGTGGGGGTCGTGTTGCCGCTCATGAGATAATGTTAGGTGTTCCTGCAATAAGAAATTTAATTCGTGAAGACAAAATAGCGCAGATGTACAGTGCCATTCAAACCGGTATGTCTCATGGTATGCAAACCATGGATCAGTGCTTGCAAGGTCTAGTGAATAGAGGCCTGATAACTAAACAAGATGCGATGGAAAAAGCGGTTGATAAAAATCAATTTAGAGGCTTCTAATTTAGAGGTTTCTAAAGCCAGCTCAAACCATGGGTATCTATTGCTTGCAAGGTGTAGTGAATAGAGGCCTGATAACTAAACAAGATGCGATGGAAAAAGCAGTGGATAAAAATCAATTTAGAGGCTTCTAATTTAGAGGTTTCTAAAGCCAGCTCAAACCATGGGTATCTATTGCTTGCAAGGTCTAGTGAATAGAGGCCTGATAACTAAACAAGATGCGATGGAAAAAGCAGTGGATAAAAATCAATTTAGAGGCTTTTAAAGCACGGTCAAACCATGGGTATCTATTGTCTACAAGGTCTAGTGAATAGAGGCCTAATAACTAAACAGGATGCGATGGAAAAAGCAGTTGATAAAAATCAATTTAGAGGTTTTTAAAACTAGCTCAAACCCTAGGTGTCTATTACTTCACATTACGGTTTAAAAGATAAGAGAAAGATCAATGAATTTTCATGACTTATTACAAAAGATGGTAAAAGAAGGTGCCTCTGATATGTTTGTTACCGCTAAGCTTGCGGTAAGCGCCAAAGTAAATGGCGAGTTACAAGCAATCGATGATCACCTTTTAACAAGCGATGAATCGTTAGCGCTTGTTCATAACGCAATGAACGATAAACAGAAAAAGCAATTTACTGAAGAGAAAGAATGTAACTTTGCCATTTCAATTGACGACATTGGCCGCTTCCGTATTTCAGCCTTTTGGCAACGCGATATGGCAGGTATGGTTGTCCGACGTATCGTCACAGAAATTCCTGATGCTGACGAACTCGGTTTACCGCCAATCTTAAAAGATGTAGTCATGTCAAAGCGCGGTTTAGTACTTTTTGTTGGTGGCACGGGTACGGGTAAATCAACATCAATGGCTTCATTGATTGGCTATCGTAATAAAAATTCGCGTGGCCATATTCTTACCATTGAAGACCCTGTTGAATTTGTTCATGAACATGCGCGTTGTATGGTAACGCAACGAGAGGTTGGCTTAGACACTGAAAGTTTCGATGCGGCCTTAAAAAGCTCATTACGCCAAGCACCCGATGTTATCTTAATTGGTGAGATCCGTAACCAAGAAACCATGGAACATGCGTTAAGCTTTGCTGAAACCGGGCACTTATGTATCGCAACCTTGCATGCAAATAATGCTAACCAAGCGATTGACCGTATTATGCATTTAGTGCCTGCCGATCAACATGGCAAGTTATTGTTTGATTTAGCGTTAAATTTACGCGGTATTATCGCTCAGCAACTGATCCCTACCTGCGACGGTAACGGGCGTGTTGCGGCGATTGAGATCTTACTTAACTCGCCTTATATCGCTGAACTTATTAAAAAAGGTGATATTGGTAGTATTAAAGAAGTGATGGAAAAGTCTAAAGAACTTGGCATGCAGACCTTTGATGGTGCTTTGTTTGAGTTGTATCAAAAAGGCTCAATAAACTATGCTGATGCATTGCATCATGCTGATTCACCTAATGATTTACGCTTAATGATTAAGTTGCGCAGTAATGAGCAAGGAGGCACCGGTGCATTAAGTGGCGTGACCATTGACGGTTTTGGCCCTAAAGATATTTAGTTAACAGATACTTAAGAAACATTGCTAGGTGTTAAGCTAAGTTTCTTGAACCGTGTAACAATAGATAGTCAAACCACTTGACGCATGAGCTTTATGTGGTTTGACTATGTTGCTATTTTCTAGTCGTAAAGCGTTTCAAAATAGCTTTCAATAATTAATCTTGCTGACTCAGCATCAATATTATCCTTTTTTAAATTACGATAGCCTCCTGCGGCAAATAAACGTTCTTTGGCATCTGCTGTGGTTAAACGTTCATCTTGAAATTCTACCTTCAGGGCGAATTTATTCGATAAGCGGTTACCAAATTTTTTGGCATCAAGGGTTAATTGTTGCTCACTACCATCCATATTTAAGGGTAATCCCACTACTAAATAGTCAGGTTGCCATTCTTTAATAAATTTTGTTAATTCCATCTCATTAGGAATACCTTCTTTAGCTCTAATCGAGCCTAAAGGAGAGGCACTTCCGGTCATTTCTTGGCCAACAGCAACGCCAATATATTTTTTACCAAAATCAAAACCTAAAACGGTGCGTTGGCCGACATCTTTTGACACTTATTATTCCTCAATGTTGTTAAGCATGGCCAATATCCGTAGATAAATGAGCCATATCAATACCTAGTTTTTCTGTGGCTTTTTTCCAGCGCTGCTCAATCGGTGTATTAAAAACAATATCACCATCAGCAGGGGTTAAAAGCCAGGCGTTAGTTTTTATTTCTTCTTCTAATTGACCAGGCCCCCAACCAGCATAACCTAAGGTAACCATATATTTTTCAGGCGCACCTTCTGTCCCTAACGCCATTAAAATATCTTTAGAGGTGGTGATCATGACCTCTTTACTTAGCGATAACGATTGTTTCCAGCAATCTTGTGGGCTATGTAGAACAAAACCTCGGTCTTGAGAAACAGGACCTCCGGTTAGCACTTGTTGACCTAACTCAGGTGCTTGTTCTTTTTTAGCATCTATCTGGATGAGCAATTCGTTTAAAGTGACGTTAACGGGTAAGTTAATAATAAGACCCATAGCGCCTTCTTCATTGTGCTCACAAATATAAGTTACGGTTTTATTAAAATAGGCATCGTCTAATGCAGGCATTGCAATTAATAGTTGATTTTCTAAGCTTTCCATACCATCACCTTTTACACTTTAAGTTTTAAACAAACTCTATGTATCATTGTTTTTATAGAGGTATGGTGATCGTTTATTTCAAAGGATCACCGCTAGTAGAGACTCATAACTTTAAATGGTAAAAAATATAACTAAAATATTTATACTCTAGGACGAATATTTTCTTCTATTGCATCCATTAATTTTCCACTGATATTAATAGGATATGCAGCTTCAATTTCTCGGATACAGGTGGGACTGGTAACGTTAATTTCGGTAACTTTGTCACCAATAACATCTAACCCAACAAAGTATAGACCACGTTTCTTCAATTCTGGTGCAATAGTTTCAGCAATTAACCTATCGGTAGCACTAAGGGGTCTTGCTTCACCACGGCCACCGGCAGCTAGATTACCACGCGTTTCACCTTGTGCAGGGATACGTGCAAGGCAATAAGGCATAGGTTCACCATTAACAATAAGAATACGTTTATCACCATCTTTAATTTCAGGCATGAATTCTTGCACCATGGCGTATTGATTACCGTGGTTGGTGAGTGTTTCTAATATAACACCGACATTAGCATCATTTTCTTTTATACGAAAAATTGACGCACCGCCCATGCCATCAAGTGGCTTAATAATAATGTCTTTTTCTTTTTGATGAAATTCACGAATTTTATCATTGTTACGTGTCACTAAGGTACGTGGTGTCAACTCTGCAAACCAAGCGGTGAAAAGTTTTTCGTTACAGTCACGCAAGCTTTGTGGTTTGTTTACAATTAATGTGCCTTCAACTTCTGCGCGCTCAAGCATGTAGGTCGCGTAGATAAATTCGGTATCAAAAGGAGGATCTTTACGCATTAAAACCGCGTCAAGTTCTGAAACAGCTATGTCGTTTACTTCGTCTAGTTCATACCAATGTTGAGGATCGTCAAAAACCTTTAATTTTTGTGCTGTGGCACGGCATTGTCCTTGATCAAGGTATAAATCTTTCATTTCCATGTAATAAATTTCGTAACCGCGCTTTTGAGCTTCGAACATCATCGCCATAGATGAATCTTTCTTTACATTGACCTGTGAAATAGGGTCCATTACTACGCCAAGTTTAATTGTCATCTTTATTTCCTAATGTGTTCGTTACTAATTAATATCGCCAAAGCGGCATTGCAATGCGGTAATTGCCGTTAATGCTGCCGTTTCTGTTCTTAATATTCTTGGTCCTAATAAAACATCAACAAAAGAGGCTTGATTGGCTCGTTTAATTTCATCGTCACTTAAACCGCCTTCTGGACCAATAAGTAAACGCACTCGCTGATTTGAATCATTGATGTTTTTTTCAGGCAAATTCATTATTGAGTATTGCGCTTTTGGGTGTAAATTTAGTTTTAATGAAGCAGTTTGTTGAGTTAGCCATTCATCTAAATAAACAGCAGGCATAACAATAGGGACCGAACAACGGCCACTTTGTTCACAAGCACTGACCACTATTTTTTGCCATTGGTCTATTTTTTTCTGTAAGCGATCGCCGTTTAGCTTTACTCCGCAACGTTCGGTAAATAGCGGGGTAATGGTGTTAACACCCAGCTCCACCGATTTTTGTAAGGTAAAGTCCATTCGGTCGCCACGTGAAATACCTTGCCCTAAATGAATATTTAATGGTGATTCAACATTTTTTTCGCTGAACGATTTTATAATGACTTGGGCATTTTTTTTACTAACGTCAGTTATTTCAGCTTGATAATCGCCAAGTACACCTTGGTTTAATTCGCCATTAAAAAGGGTTAAATCATCACCACTTTTTAAACGCAGAACTCTTATGGTATGGCCAAAGGCATCTTCACTTAAAGTAATAGTGTCGCCAACAGAAAATGATTGTTGCTGAAAAATTCTAGGATTGCTCATTTTTATTAATATTTTTTATTATCTTATCAAGAAATATAAGGGCGACTTGCTCATATTTCAATTATGATTTTATAAAATAGCGTAAAAACGGCTATTTAAAAAAAGCATAAGGTGTTTTCAATGTTTAAATACATTTTCAGACTGAATTAACTATCATCACATGTAATAATATATTCTTTAGCAATTTATTCTTAATAGTAGTTTTGTCACGTGCTGTGAGCACTAAACGGAGAACATAGATGTTCACAAAATATCAGCAAGCTTTTCAACCTATTTTATTTCGCGTTAGTCTTTTATCAGTGATGACTTTTACAGTGATAAGTTGTGGACAAGTTGAACAAGTTAAAATAGCAGCTCCTGCTCCCGCTGTTTCTGTTTATCAAATAAAGGTCAATGAAATTGGTAGTTACCGTGAATTTGTTGCTCGTTCAGTTGCGTCAAAAGAAGTTGACTTACGCGCTAGGGTTGAAGGTGAGTTAATCGATCGTAACTTTAGTGAAGGCTCTATTGTTGAAAAATCTCAAGTGTTACTTAATATTGATCCCGCGGCTTACCAAGTTTCTTTAGAGTCAGCAAAAGCCGATTTAGCCAGTAAAGTCGCTGGTGCTAATGGTGCTGCAAGAGACTTAAAACGTGGGCGTGAAGTCGCAGGGCAAGGTTATATTTCTCAATCTGATCTCGATAAATTAATAACTAATGATTCACAAGCAAGGGCATCAGTGCAGGTCGCCCAATCAACATTAGAAAACGCTGAGTTGAATTTAAGTTACACCGTTATTAAAGCGCCATTTTCAGGACGTATTGGCAAAGTAAATTATAGTATTGGCACGATTATCAGCCCAAGTAGTAACACACTGGCGACATTAACAGCAACAGATCCTATGTATGTCAGTTTTCAAGTAGAAGAAAGCGAATATGTTTCTTATTTACAAAAACATAAAAACACTCAAAAGCCTGAAGATTTATCGATTGATATTTCCTTACTTTTACCTAATAACACTCAATATAGTGAAAAGGGCCTGTTAACGTTTGCCGGAACAAAAATAGATCAAGGCATGGGAACGGTTGAATTACGCGCAATATTTAATAACCCTGATGGTATTATTGTGCCCGGTTTATTTCTTACTTTAATTATAGAAGGTAAGAAAAAAGAACAAATGGCCTTAGTGCCTCAGGTCGCTGTACAGGAAAGCCAACAAGGAAAATTTGTCCTTGTTGTTGGCAAAGATAATAAAGTTTCACAGCGTCTGGTTACTTTAGGGCGAAGAATTAATGCAATGTGGGTGGTTGAATCAGGTATTAACGCCAACGAGCGGGTTATTGTCGAAGGTTTACAAAAAGTCAGAAATGGTGTTGAAGTTAAACCCGTAGCTAAAAGTATTGATCCATTTACCGGTATTATTTCTGACTTTTTAGCCCAATAAGGGGACTGCTATGATCAGTAAAACGTTTATTCATCGCCCCAAGTTTGCCTTTGTTATTTCAATTGTTATCACCTTAGCAGGCCTCATTGCTATGGGCTTATTACCCGTTAATATGTACCCACAAATAACACCACCACAAGTGCAAATTACTGCGGTGTATCCAGGTGCGAGTGCGCAAGTTGTCGAAGAGTCAGTTATTCGTCCCATTGAAGAAAAAATCAATGGTGTCGAAGATATGATGTACATCGAATCAACCGCTTCAAATAATGGCTCAGCAACCATTACCGTGTTTTTTAAAGTCGGTATCGATGACAATATGGCACAGGTCAATGTGCAAAATCGTGTCGCATTGGCTCAAAGTGCATTGCCTTCAGAAGTAACACGCTTGGGGGTTACGGTTAAGAAAAAGTCTAGCTCGATGTTAATGGCGATCAATTTATTTTCAAAACAAGCTGAAATCGACCAATTATTTTTAAGTAACTATGCGACTAATTCACTAACTGAACCGTTAGGACGTATCCCTGGCGTTGCTGAAGCCAGTGTGATGGGTGAAATGACTTACAGCATGCGTGCATGGTTAAGACCCGACCGTATGGCATCATTAGGGGTTACCGTTACCGAGGTAAAACAAGCCCTTCAAGAACAAAATTTAATTGTTGCTGCTGGCAAGTTAGGTGCAAGCCCGGCATTGCCTAACCAACAATTTGAGTACTCCATTCAAGCAAGAGGGCGCTTAAAAACGGTTGAAGAGTTCGGGCAAACCATTGTTCGTGCTCGCACAAACGGTAATTTTGTCCGTTTGTCCGATATTGCACGCTTAGAACTAGGATCGCAAAACTATGGTGTTCAAGCACGCTTAAATGGCAACGAAACTGCATTCTTAGTTATTTATCAATTACCTGGTGCAAATGCAACAGAAGTTGCTCGTTTGGTTAAACTGGAAATGGAAAAACTATCAACACGTTTTCCTGCAGGGCTTGAATACGCTATCCCTTACGATACCACTGAGTTTATCTTACGCTCTATTGACGAAGTGAAAGTGACTTTATTTCAGGCGATAGTCTTAGTAGTTTTAGTAGTGTTCTTATTTTTACAAAATTGGCGAGCAACACTTATTCCGACCATCGCGATACCTGTGTCATTAATAGGTACTTTTGCCTTTATGTTGGCCATGGACTATTCGATTAACACTATCACTCTTTTTGGCTTAGTGCTGGCGATAGGTATAGTCGTTGACGATGCGATTATCGTTATTGAAAACGTAGAACGAATCCTTAAAGAAGAGCAACTTGAAATAAAAGCCGCTGTCACTAAGGCAATGGAACAAGTCTCAGGTCCTATTATAGCGACTACTTTGGTGTTACTAGCAGTATTTATTCCTGTGGCCTTTATGCCAGGTATTACCGGAGAACTGTACAAACAATTCTCGGTTACTATTTCATTTGCCGTTATCATTTCTTCTGTTAATGCCTTAACACTTAGCCCTGCGCTTTGTACGGTGTTATTAAGTAAAGATAATATGAAGCCAATAAAATGGTTAATTCCCTTTGAACGGGGTATTAAGAAGATGACTGGAGGCTATACCACAGCGGTAAATTTTTTATTAAAACGCGCCGCTCGTGTTGGTATTATTGTTGGTGTTTTATTTATGGCAACTGGTTGGTTAACAACGTCGGTACCTTCGGGGTTTGTGCCAAGTGAAGACCAAGGTTATGTTTTTCTTAATATTCAATTACCAGATGCTGCATCGAGTAATAGAACACAAGCACTTATTGATAAAATAACGCCGATAATAAAAGCTGATCCTGCGGTGACTGATGTGATTACTGTTGCTGGTTTTTCATTATTAGGAGGAGCGGGTTCTAATAATGGTTTAGGCATTATTATGCTAAAAGATTGGGAGGACAGAACTGAACCAGAATTAGCGTTACGTGCTGTTATTCAACGTTTAATGGGGCAACTTTGGACCATACCAGACGCGCAAATCATGATATTTAACCCGCCGCCTATTCCTGGGCTAGGGTCAAGTTCGGGGTTTGAATTTAAATTACAAGATAGTGAAGGCAGAAGCCCAAGTGATTTGGCGCAAGTGATGAATGGTCTTATTTATGAAGCTAATCAGCGTCCTGAATTAAATCAAGTTTTTAGTACTTACCGCGCTAATGTTCCGCAATATTTTTTAGAGGTCGATCGAAATAAAGCCAAAGCCCAAGGTGTCGCTTTGTCTGATATTTTTATTACTTTACAAGCCCAACTTGGCTCAATGTATATTAACGATTTTAGCCAGTTTGGTCGTACTTATAGAGTAACTGTTCAAGCAGAAAAAGAGTTCCGCAAAGACCCGTCTGACTTACGTCACTATTTTGTCCGTAATCAAGAGGGTGAAATGGTGCCATTAACGACACTGGCTAAGTTAGAACCTATTTTAGGACCAACAAGTATCGGACACTTTAATTTATATCGTAGTGCTAACATTACTGGGCAAGCAGCGAGTGGTCATTCATCAGGTGAGGCAATAGCTATTATGGAAGAATTAGCTGGAAACTTACCTCAGGGCTATATTTTCGAATGGGCCGGGCAGTCTAAACAAGAAATTGAGGCAGGTAATTTAGCACCTGTTCTATTTGGCTTAGCATTGTTGTTTGTTTACTTATTTTTAGTGGCGCAATATGAAAGCTGGACCATACCATTCTCGGTTATCGCAGCGGTTCCCTTGGCATTGTTTGGTTCAATGTTAACGCTGTATATCTTGGGCATGGAGAATAACATTTATGCTCAGGTGGGGTTAGTGCTACTCATCGGCTTATCGACTAAAACCGCGATTCTTATTGTTGAATTTGCCATGGAACTTAGAGCCGCAGGTAAAAGTATTATGGAAGCCGCGCTTGATGCCGCAAAATTAAGATTTAGAGCCGTATTAATGACTGCACTCTCTTTTGTGTTAGGTGTAATTCCTTTGGTTATGTCTTCGGGGGCAGGCGCTAGTAGCCGGATATTCTTGGGTGTTACCGTACTATCAGGTATGTTAGCTGCTACTATATTGGGTACTTTACTTGTGCCATATTTCTATATGATTATTCAAAGGTTGCGCGAAAAACTTAAAGGCTCACCGAGTTAACGAGTTTTTATTGAAATACTTTGCCTTTTAAAAGACTTTTCACTGTGGTGTTAAGTCTTTTTTTAGCTCTAAATAATACGATAGACAACAACTTTATAATTAAGGCGAGCGACGAGGTACTTTATCTAAATAAGCGCTTTTGATAGAATGCGCATCTTTCGACTAACATCGCTAGTAGCAGGTGTTGGTTTTATATTAATCTACAGCTCCGGATTTACGTTCTGGCTGGCTCAATGGGTATTATTACTATGCAAAATATTACTATGCAAAATATTACTGTCTGTGCACTTTATAAATTTGTGCGCTTAGAAAACTTCGAACAACTTAAATCACCTTTATTAAGCGTTATGTTAGAAAACGAGATCAAAGGTACGTTATTACTCGCTAACGAAGGTATTAACGGTACGGTTGCAGGTACAAAAGCCAGTATCGATCTGCTTTTAGCTCATTTAGAGACGGATGAACGTTTAATTAATGTTTCTCATAAATATTCATATGCTGATGAAAACCCTTTTCAACGTAGCAAAGTAAAATTAAAAAAAGAAATTGTTACTATGGGTGTTGAAGGCATTGACCCATTATTAACCGTTGGTACTTATGTGAAACCAAAAGACTGGAATGCGCTTATTTCAGATCCAGAAGTTTTATTGATTGATACGCGTAACGATTATGAAATTGAAATTGGTACCTTTAAAAACGCCGTTAACCCTAATACTGAAACGTTCCGTGAATTTCCAGAATATGTTGCCCAACATTTAGATAAAAATAAGCACAAAAAAGTGGCTATGTATTGTACTGGTGGTATTCGTTGCGAAAAATCAACAGCTTACTTGAAAGAGCAAGGCTTCGAAGACGTTTACCACCTTGAGGGAGGTGTGCTTAAATATTTAGAAGAAGTTGAACAAGAGAATTCAATGTGGGAAGGCGAATGTTTTGTTTTTGATGGCCGTGTTGCCGTTGGACATGGTTTAGAGCAAGGCCAGTACGACCAATGTTTTGCTTGTCGTTACCCGATAACAAGCGAAGAAATGCAAAGCGAACACTATGTTAAAGGTGTGAGTTGTCATCGTTGTTATGACAAGTATACCGACGAGCAGCGCAGTGGTTTCGCTGAGCGTGAGCGTCAAATAAATTTAGCGAACCAACGAGGCGAAAAGCATATTGGTGGCAATGTTCAAGATGTTATCGAACAACGACGAAAAGATAAAGTTGCCAGCAAAAAAGCACAGTCGACTAAGTCGTGATGAGCTAGGTTGCTATTTACCCTTTGAACATAAAAAAAGCGACTTATTAAGTCGCTTTTTTTATTAGGAGCCTTGATGTTTAGTCGTTAAAACTAAAAACCAGCAGCTTTTCTAAGTGCGTCAGCTTTATCAGTTCTTTCCCACGTAAATGCAGTAAAAGTATCATCACCAACAGTGACTTCAACAGGTTCACGACCAAAATGTCCGTAAGCTGCTGTCATCTGATACATAGGGTGTAACAAATCAAGCATCTTAGTAATGCCGTATGGTCGTAAATCAAAATGTGCTCTTACCAATTCAATTAATTTTGCTTCAGAGACTTTACCGGTACCAAAGGTTTCAATTGAAATTGACGTTGGCTCAGCAATACCAATGGCATAAGAAATTTGAATTTCACAACGGTCAGCTAAACCAGCCGCAACGATGTTTTTTGCTACATAACGACCAGCATAAGCAGCACTGCGATCAACTTTTGATGGATCTTTTCCTGAGAAAGCACCACCACCATGACGAGCCATGCCGCCATAGGTATCAACAATAATTTTACGACCCGTTAAACCACAATCACCTACCGGACCACCAATAACAAAACGGCCAGTAGGATTAATAAAGTATTTAGTATCTTTAGTTAATAACTCGGCAGGTAACACAGCTTTGATGATATTTTCCATCACAGCTTCGTGCAAATCTTCTTGAGAAATTTCTGGATTATGTTGAGTTGATAAAACAACCGCGTCAATCGCTACTGGCTTATTATCTTCATAAATAAAAGTGACTTGAGATTTAGCATCAGGACGCAACCAAGGTAAGACCCCTGATTTACGGACTTCAGCTTGACGCTCTACTAAACGATGAGAATAAAATATTGGCGCAGGCATTAACGTTTCAGTTTCATTGGTCGCATAACCAAACATTAATCCCTGGTCACCAGCACCTTGATCTTCAGGGTTTGCTCGGTCAACACCTTGGGCAATCTCAGGTGATTGCTGACCAATTAAATTCATAATGCCACAAGTTTCACCATCAAAACCAACGTCAGACGAAGTATAGCCAATATTACTGATAACATTACGGGTAATCGCTTCTAGATCAACCCATGCCGTGGTAGAAACTTCACCTGAAATAATAGCTACACCAGTTTTCACCATAGTTTCACAAGCGACACGAGCATTCTTATCTTTAGCGATAATAGCATCAAGTACCGCATCAGAAATTTGATCGGCGATTTTATCCGGATGACCTTCAGAAACTGATTCAGAAGTGAAAAATTGAGTAGACATATAACCTCAGAAAAATGTAATAGTTTAAAATATTTTCGAATTGGAGTTATTCTAACTGCAAGATTAACTATTTTCTAGTTTTTTTACGCCTAGATGGCTAAACGGCTAAAAATAATTATTAATTGTTCATTTATAGAGCAGGAAATTGCTGAAGGGTAACATTCTGACCAAAAAGTACTGACATCAATTTGGCTTGTTGCTGAGATACCTTAGAGCTAAAAAAGTGTTGTTGTGAAATAGATTGAGTACTTGCCAATAATCCTTGGTTTGCCAGTTGCCGAGTAAGTTGATCCGTTACGGGCTGAGCGGTTTCCATGATGGTAATTTTATCACCAACAATTCTTTGTATAAGCGAACGAACAAAGGGGTAATGTGTACAACCTAAGACTAAGGTATCTATATTACTTTGCACAAGAGGTTGCAAAAAAGTATGCAGTATTTCAAGGCACTGTTCACTTTCATGAAGGCCTTGCTCGATAAGCTCCACTAAGCCAGGGCATGGCTGAATATAAATTTCAGCGCCATTTTTATGCTTATTCACTAAAGACAGAAACCGAGTATTTATTGCGGTTGCCCCTGTTACTAACAAAGCTACCTTCTTTGTTTTACTGTGCAACGCAGCGGGTTTTATCGCTGGTTCAACGCCAATAATTGGAATTGAAACCCTCAAACGCAGTTGATCGATAGCGCTAACTGTTGCGGTATTACAGGCAACAACAATGGCTTTTACCTGTTGGCTAATCAACCAGTCAGCAATTTTATTTACCCGTTCAATAATTTCTGCTGACGACTTATCGCCATAAGGTGCAAATTGACTATCAGCCACATAAATAAGATTTTCATTGGGTAAATGCTGATGGATACACTTAGCAATCGACAAACCACCAATGCCAGAGTCAAAAATACCGATCGCTGGTGTGTCAGCATAAACTTGCCCTTGTGGTTTTTTTGATTTGTTGGCTAGATGATTTTGGGTCATGTTGTCTATTGTTATTAACTAACTGATAAAATTCGTCTTTGTTATATTGATTTTTTAGATAAAAGTAAAGCGCACTAGTCATTATTTACTAAGTATGTAGCGTTTACTGCACTTGCCACTTATTTCTCAGTTTGTCTAAAGTGCCATTTTTCTCTATTATTTTATAAGCGTTGGTATATTTAGTGACAATCTTTTTATCGCTATTTAGACTAAAAGCAAAATATAAGTCATGATTAACGACTGAGAGAGGTATAATTTTTTTTAGTCTACTTACCTCTAAATTTAATTTACTCGCTCGCGCCACTAAGGTGCTCTTTGTTCCCGTTATAAAATCAACTCTATTAAGGTAGAGCATCTGTAAGCTTTGCTCTGGTGAAACGACAGTATAAATAAAGGGGTAGTCTTCTTGCTGAAAATATTGAGCGGTACTTGACGAATTAGTGACCGCCAATTTATATTTTTTAAGTTGCTCTATATCAGTGATTGGTGTTTTAAATTTTTCTTGCAAACACCAAGCATAAATATCTTCTCTCATTAATTTACCGCCCCAAATAAATAGATTTTCTCGAACTTTGGTGCGAGATAGTGAAAAGATAAGAGTATTGGGTTGGTTAAGTGCGGTTTTATAAGCTCTAGCCCAAGGGAATACTTGTAAATCAATTTCATCACCGGTAATTTTGAATATTTCCTGCATGACTTCTACGGAGAATCCACTTAGCGCAGTATTCTCTTGATAGAATTGGTAGGGCGGTAATATCTCAGTAACAACAAGTTGCTTAGCGATACTTGATGAAGTATTCAGCATTAGCAACAGCATTACACAGAGGTATTTTATAGGCATATAAACAAGTAACCTAATTAATAACAATAAGTCTATTAAGTATATAGTAAGTTAGCCTTTTATTCTTTATTTCAGCTGTAACATTATAAATAATATTTGATAAATAAGATGTTATTAGATGCTGCGCGGGGGTATCAGGTTTAAGCCTAATATGTTTAAACCTACTATGTCTAATATGATTTTAAAAAGGATGCTTCCAAGGTGCCGCAGTCGACTTTAGTCCTGAACACCGGGTGTTGTTAGGTGCTGCGCGGGGGTATCAGGTTTAAGCCTAATATGTTTAAACCTACTATGTCTAATATGATTTTAAAAAGGATGCTTCCAAGGTGCCGCAGTCGACTTTAGTCCTGAATACTGGGTGTTGTTAGGTGCTGCGCGGAGGTATCAGGTCTAAGCCTAATATGTTTAAACCTACTATGTCTAATATGATTTTAAAAAGGATGCTTCCAAGGTGCCGCAGTCGACTTTAGTCCTGAACACTGGGTGTTGTTAGGTGCTGCGCGGAGGTATCAGGTCTAAGCCTAATATGTCTAAACCTATTATGTCTAATATGAATTTAAAAAGGATGCTTCCAAGGTGCCGCAGTCGACTTTAGTCCTGAACACCGGGTGTTCAGGGCGGAGGTATCATTTCAACCGTAGGCTTCCCGATACGAGCCGGGCTTGCACAATAGTTAATAATCAACTTCCTTAGTTAAAACTTATCGGCTCAGGGACATAGTTAACATACAAACACCCCAGAAGACGAAATTAGTATAGCTAATTTTTCAAAGCGATTTAAGTGTTTTTTTGTAACTTAAGTTTGTTTGTTTTTTTAGTGAACAGAGGTTGCTGAAAAATCAGGCTTTCTTGAGGTATTCGGAAATTACAGCTTGTTTGATAGTCGCTTGTAGTAAATCAATTTTACTTTGCATCGCAGCACGTTCATCGATAATTTCTTTACGAGCAGCTAATAAATCATTAGATAAGTTAAGTGCAGTCATTACTAGTGATTGTTCAGGTGTCTTTATAGAACAAGTTTTACTGTCTATTAGCAAACGTTGGTTTAACTCTTCAGCGGCTAATAGTAAAGACGACTCTTGCCCGCTAGGACATGAAATCTTCAGTCTTCTATTAGCAACTTCAATGGTAACCGAGTGTTGACTCATAACAGGCTTATTCTCACAAAAACATCTTAATTAATAGTAATATATACATATCTGAGCACTATAGCGATGAGCAGTACACTATGCAAGCGTTCTCTAGGGTTTTCTCCTTTTAATCTCTAGCATCATAAAAGCGTGAATGTTACGATACCTTGCATTAACTCACGCATTTTATTGATGATTAAAACATGTCCAACGAAACCTCTTTAGACTTTGCCTCAGTGCAAGCAATTCTTACAACAGAAAGTATTACCGTCCATGGCGCTGAATTACATGGGGTATTAACTGGCTTAGTTTGTGCCGGTTTTACCTTTGAAAGTGAGGACTATATCGTGATGATTAATGACTTGTTTAACAACGGCGAAGGTTTACCTCGTGCCGTTAAGTCGTTGGTCAAATCAATGTTTGCAAAAGTTTGGCATGACATTATTGATGACTCTTATGGTTTTCAATTAACGTTACCAGATGATGACGATAGTATAGTTGAACGTGGCCATGCCTTAAGTGTTTGGGTACAAGGCTTCAATTTAGGATTCGGCCTACAACAAAAAAACAAAGCGGTATTATCAGAAGACGTTAAAGAAGTCCTTATTGATTTTGCTGAAATCTCTAATTTGTCTGACGAAATGGAAGAAGACGAAGATACCGAGCAAGCCTATTTTGAAATAGCTGAATATGTCAGAATTTCTGCTTTATTGTGTTTTACTGAGCTCGGCTCACCGCCAGAAAGTAAAAGCGCAGAAGATACTGTCCACTAAAAAAAGATCAAGTCATGAATACATCAACTTTAGTTAAAAATACTTTATTACCTTTGGCCGAATTCATCCAACGTCGTGCTCAATTTTTTGCTTCGATGCCAGAAAATTCTATTGCGATATTTTCCGCTGCACAAGAAGTCACGCGTAGCAACGATACCGAATATGCTTTTTGCCAAGATAAAAGTTTTTATTATCTAACGGGATATAACGAACCTGATGCTGTTTTAGTGCTGATTAAATCTGCTGATAAGGGAGAAGAAAATCAACAAAGTATTTTATTTAACCTTGAGAAAAATGCCCTTCAAGAAGTCTGGCACGGTAGGCGAGTAGGACAAACGTTAGCGGTAGAGCATTATGGTGTAGATGAATGTTTTCCACTAACCGAAATAGATCAATACCTCCCTGATTATATTGCGGATAAAAGTCACTTGTTGTTTTGCCAAGGAAAAAGTACCCGCTTAGATAGCCAAATATATGCATGGTTGTCAGCGGTTAAAGCGCAAAGCCGCCTTGGCGTAAAAGCACCGACACTACTGGTTGATTGTCGAAATATTATTGAAGAAATGCGTTTAATCAAAAGTGCTGGCGAACTCGATATTATGCGTCAAGTAAATATTATTAGCGGCGCGGCTCATGCCAGAGCGATGAAACAGTCAGCGATTGGTAAATTTGAATACCAATTAGAAGCGGAAATATTGCATGAATTTGCCAGTAATGGTGCAAGGCACCCAGCTTATGGCAGTATCGTTGCTTGTGGTGATAATGGCAATATTTTACATTACACTAACAATGATGACGTACTGAAAAATAATGAATTGGTGTTGATTGACGCCGGTGGTGAACTTAGCGGCTATGCGGCTGACATTACTCGCACCTTTCCTGCAAATGGCAAGTTCACATTAGCACAACGAGAAGTCTATCAACTGGTGCTAGATGCACAGAACTTAGCGATTGATGCAATAAAGCCACACGCAACCTTTGCCGAGCTTAATGTTTTAGTGAATAACTTCCTAACTTCAGGTTTACATCGTTTAGGTATATTGTCTGGGAATTTAGCTCTGTTAATCGAGGACAAAGCCTGTAAAAAGTATTTTATTCATGGTTTAGGGCACTGGTTGGGTTTAGATGTTCATGACGTTGGTGATTATCAGTCAAATGATAAACGCGAGCAATGTCGAGCGTTTGAACAAGGTATGGTGATGACCATAGAGCCGGGCATTTATATTCCACTTGATGATTATAGTGTTGATAAAAAATGGCGCGGTATAGCAATAAGAATTGAAGATAATATAGCAGTAACTGATCAAGGTCATGAAAACTTAACGGTAAATGCGCCAAAATTAATTGCTGAAATTGAACAACTAATGACTGCGAATAATTAACTGACTTTTTATCGTCAATTCACATTGCCATATGAACTTGTCATCATAGATTTACGTATTTAAATTCAGGCAGCAATCATTAATCAATGTTTTATTTCACAGTTCAATGATTAATTGGCAATGAACTTAGCATTTCACTTTAACGCTTTATCTTAAGCGACTGTATTAAATAGCTAAAAAAAGTAACTATGAAAAAAGAATTCGATATCGTAATTTCTGGTGGTGGTTTATCTGGTGCATTAATGGCACTGAGTTTGATCGACTGCAAAAAACAACAGGGTCAGCCACTGTCTATTGCCATTGTTGAAGCTAATCCGGTATTAGAAGATCCAAGATTAACTTTTGATGATCGTGTGTTAGCGCTTTCACATGGCACAGCAACCTATTTAGAACGTTTAGGCGTTTGGCAACAATTAAAGCATCTAGCCGAGCCCATTAAAAATATTCATATCTCTGATCGAGGCTTCTACGGTAAAGCTCGACTTTATGCTGAGCATCATCAAGTTAATGCACTTGGCTTTGTTGTTGAAATGTCATTGCTTGGGCAAGCATTATTAAGCAGTTTAAAAGAGAAAAACAAAATAACAGGTAATATCACTTGGTTCACTCCCGATAAAATAACCGATATTACTTGGCAAAAAGAGCAGGTTGAACTGACGCTTAAATCAACAGCAAAGCTTAGCGCGAAATTACTATTAGCCTGTGATGGTGTTCATTCAGCCTGTCGAAAATTTGCTAACATTGCTGTGCAAGAGTCTCACTACGGTCAATCGGCACTTATTACCAATGTAAGTACGGCGATTGCCCACAACAATTTGGCTTTTGAACGTTTTACTGATACTGGTCCTATTGCGATGTTACCACTGTCAAAACAGGGGAGCGCAACAAGTGATAGTCGTTGTTCTTTGGTATGGACATTACCGCCTGAACAAGCAGATAAAATGCTAGCACTTAGCGATAAACAATTCCAAGATGAACTTGAAAATGCTTTTGGTAGTTGGCTTGGCGCAATAACCCAAGTGGGTAAGCGCGATGTTTATTCGCTTAAATTATTAATGGCAGATGAACAGGTTTTTCATCGGATGGCACTTATTGGTAATGCTTCTCACACTATTCATCCTATTGCCGGACAAGGTTTTAATTTGGGTGTAAGAGATGTTAAGCAAATGGTGGAGCTGATCAAAGTAGCCTTAAATAACAATCAAGACATTGGACAATTTTCTCTGTTAAGTCATTATGCCTCGCAACGAAAGTTAGATCATCAGCAAGTCATTGGTTTAACCGATTCGTTAGTGACACTTTTTTCAAATAAATTGCCCCCTTTAGTTATAGGGCGTAATGTTGGTTTGAAAGTCATGAATTATTTATCACCATTAAAAAGTCGCCTCGTTAGAAAAACGATGGGTTATTAAGGGTGAAACCAAGGTAACTAAAAATACCCAGTTAACCTAACGTAAAGCCATTTTAAAATTAAGAAGAATAACATGCAAAAATTTGATGTATTAATTGTTGGCGGCGGCATGGTGGGCTTAACCTTAGCTTTAGCGCTACGTCAGCAAACACAGTTAACCGTTGCTATTGTTGACACTTCTCCTCCGGATGAATTATCAGAACAGCCTGATGTTCGAGTTAGTGCGCTTAATGTCGCCAGTAAACAAATTTTTGATAATCTTGATGTTTGGCCATTAATTCAACAAAAACGTATTCAAGCTTATACTGATATGCATGTTTGGGATAAAGCTGGCTTTGGCAAGTTACTTTTTTCTTGTGACGATTTAGCCGATACCTCAGCCAATGAACAGCTAGGTTGGATCGTTGAAAATAGCGTTATACGTCAGAGCCTTTGGCAAAAAGCAAAAGCAGATCAAGGTATAATTTTTTATACTGAGAATACCTTAAGTAATATAAGTATTGGTGAAAGTGAGGCTTTTGTTAGTTTTACATCAACTAACGGCAACCCTATGCCAATAACCGCTAAATTAGTGGTTGGTGCTGATGGCGCAAATTCTTGGGTTAGACGTCAAATGGCGTTCCCTTTAACTTTTCGTGATTATGATCATCACGCTATTGTTGCTACGGTAAAATGCTCACAAGGACACCAAAATACCGCATGGCAAGTTTTTCTAGAAACTGGCCCTCTAGCGCTACTACCACTTAACGACGCTCTTGGAACGCAAGACTTATGCTCGATTGTTTGGTCTACATCCCCCGAAGATGCAATTCGTTTAAATGGCTTAACCCCAGCAGAGTTTTCAAAAGCGTTAACGGCAGCAAGTGATGGAAAATTAGGGAATATTGAACTACAGAGTAAACGTTTTACTCATCCGCTAACTATGCGTATCGCCCAAAGCTTTGTTCAAGAGCGTATTGCTTTGGTTGGTGACGCTGCTCATACCATTCATCCATTAGCAGGCCAGGGCGTTAATTTAGGTTTACTTGACGCGGTATCATTGGCGCAAATTATTAATGACAAGATAACCCAACAAAAATCCCCTAATGATGCTTGGTTAACCACTCGTTTGTTAAATGAATATTCGCGTTGGCGTAAAGCCGAAGCAACCGAAATGGTTGCAGCAATGGAGTCAATTAAACAAGTGTTTACGCCTCAACAAGGCGCTATAAAATTGTTGAGAGGTCTAGGTTTGTCTTTAATTAATAACTTAAAGCCCGTTAAGCAAGTCTTAATTAAACAAGCATTGGGTTTGAAAAGTAATTTACCTAAACTTGCAAAACTCAAAGACAAGTTATTTTAAAATTAACGTTGCTTTGAGCATTTAAGCAAACGCTTTTGACATGACCGTAAGAGCTTGTAATAACGTTTGCTCTGTTTTATAAAACTTATCTAATGATTGTCTTTTAAGTGTATGGTTAATCGATGAAAAATAATTTTATAAACGTCCTAATATTCCTCCTTCCTTTTGATATTATTAGCTTTTAAATTAATAAGTTTTCCTGAAAAAAAATGTCAGTAAAAAACACAAAATAAAAACCCAAGATTCTATTTTTTTACGAAGTAAAACTGATTATAATTTTCAAAACATGTGGTTTTAAAAATTAAATTTGGATTAAAATATTTATCTGGTTTAAAATTTGTATTATTGACTGTTTTCTTTGTTTTTAGTTGAATAGGTTGCTTTGCGCGGCTATAATCTGGCCAATTATTTTGTAAATATACTACCTTTAAGCTTGGCTTAATGGTGAATTCAACAATTAAAGTGGAATACATACGATGACTAATAAAACCGTATTACATGCTAAGCATATTGAAGCTGGCGCAAAACTAGTTGATTTTCACGGCTGGGAAATGCCAATTAACTACGGCTCGCAAATAGAAGAGCATAATGCTGTTCGAACTGATGCCGGCATGTTTGATGTTTCACACATGACCATTGTTGATATTAAAGGTGTTGATGCCAAAGCATATTTACGCCGTTTAGTGATCAACGATGTTGCAAAATTAGCCGTTGAAGGTAAAGCCCTTTATACCGGTATGCTCAATCACGAAGGTGGTGTTATTGATGATTTGATCATTTATTTCTTCACTGAAACTTATTATCGTTTGGTTGTTAATTCAGCAACGCGCGTAAAAGATTTAGCGTGGATGAATGAACAATCGGCTGGTTTCGACATTACAATTACCGAACGTCCTGAATTTGGCATGATTGCCGTGCAAGGTCCTCAAGCTAAAGCTAAAGTAGCTTCACTATTAACACCAGAGCAAACTCAAGCTGTTGAAGGTATGAAGCCATTCTTTGGTGTTCAAGCTGGCGATTTATTCATTGCCACCACAGGTTATACCGGTGAAGATGGTTATGAAATAGTGGTTCCAGAAGACCAAGCAGCAGATTTATGGCAAAAACTACTCGACGCAGGTGTTGCACCTTGTGGTCTAGGCGCTCGTGATACCTTGCGCTTAGAAGCGGGCATGAATCTTTATGGTTTAGATATGGACGAAACTGTTTCGCCATTAGCGGCTAACATGGCATGGACCATTAGCTGGGAACCAACAGATCGTAACTTTATTGGCCGTGAAGTATTAACTGCCCAAAAAGCGGCTGGCGACCAACCTAAACTTGTTGGTTTAGTCTTTGAAGAAAAAGGCGTATTACGCACTGGCTTAAAAGTGATTACGCCATTTGGTGAAGGTATTATTACCTCAGGTACATTCTCGCCAACATTAGGTCATAGTATTGCTATGGCTCGTGTTCCTCGCAGCGTAAGCTTAGGCGACACTGT
This sequence comes from Colwellia sp. BRX8-9, assembly GCF_014077245.1. NCBI lineage: Bacteria > Pseudomonadati > Pseudomonadota > Gammaproteobacteria > Alteromonadales > Colwelliaceae > Colwellia > Colwellia sp. BRX8-9. The sequence goes on along the minus strand of NZ_JACGVN010000018.1, from coordinate 32,759 downwards.
TGAAGTAGAGATGCGTAAAAAATTAGTTAACGTTAAAGTGATCAAAGCTGGCTTTGTTCGCAATGGCAAAAAAGTTTTTTAATTAATTTTTAATCATAAAAATTTGTTTTAAAAGCAAGTAGAATGACAATGTTGGTCGAGGGTAAATCTATTTACGCTTGTCCAATATAGAAGAATAATTAAGCTATAGTATTTAATTGTTAGCCAATAGCGACAATTGAAATTGAGTTTACGATAAACAATAATTAACCTCAGGAAAATAAAAAATGAGCAACATTCCTTCAGAACTAAAATATGCAACATCACACGAATGGGTACGTCAAGAAGGTAACGGCGTAGTTACAGTTGGTATCACTGAACATGCACAAGACTTATTAGGTGACATGGTATTTGTTGAATTACCTGATGTTGATGACGAAATCAGTACTGGTGACGACGTTGCAGTAGCAGAATCTGTAAAAGCAGCTTCAGACATCTACGCACCCGTTTCAGGTAAAGTTATTGAAGTAAATGAAGACTTAGAAGATTCTCCTGAATTAGTTAACTCAGACGCTTTTGGCGCTGGTTGGTTATTCAAGGTTCAGTTAGCTGATGAAGCAGAGTTAGATGCTTTATTAGATGCTGAAGGTTACGCGAATTCTATTGACGAAGACTAATTTCGGGCACATTTAGCTTTTATGCTGCGTTGCTTTTGATACTCGTCTAATCTCACTTGCTTAATAGCCTTTAGCTAAAGGCTATTAAGCTTATAAGACTGATAACTTTAGCGCCTTACCAAAAGCTAGCTGTTTACGAAATCTGTTATTAAGCCTCCAACTGCTTGTTTGGGGCTTTATTTTAGTTACGCCGTAACTAAAGACCCAGTAAATTAATTACCCACTTAAGAGAAGCTGTTTTATGACTACTCAATCAAAATCACTTGCTTATTTAGAGCAAACTCAAGACTTTATTCGTCGTCACATTGGCCCTAATGCCGAACAAACTCAAGCGATGTTAAAAGACATTGGCGCAGAGTCGGTTGACGCACTTATCAATGAAATCGTACCAAGTGATATTCGTTTATCAGCATTGCCTGCGATTGAAGAAAGTAAAACAGAAGCGCAAGCCTTAAGTGATTTAAAAGCGGTTGCAAGCTTGAACAAAGTAAACGACACCTACATTGGTTTAGGTTACTACGGCACATTAACACCGAACGTAATTTTGCGTAACGTGTTAGAAAATCCAGGCTGGTACACGGCTTACACGCCTTACCAACCAGAAATTGCTCAAGGTCGTTTAGAATCATTATTAAACTACCAGCAAATGTGTATCGACCTTACTGGTCTTGAACTAGCTTCTGCTTCATTATTAGATGAAGGAACTGCGGCTGCTGAAGCCATGGCATTAGCAAAACGTGTTTCTAAAAACAAAAAATCAAACTTGTTCTTTATCTCAAGTGATGTTTATCCACAAACTATCGACGTTGTTAAACAACGTGCAGAAATGTTTGATTTTGACGTTATCGTTGCTCCTGCTCATGAAGCCGCTGACCATGATGTTTTTGGTGCTTTGCTACAATACCCAAGTGCATCGGGTGAAATTACAGACATTAGTGAGTTAATTGAAAAAATTCACGCAAACAAAGGTATTGTTGCGGTTGCCGCAGATATCATGAGTTTAGTGATGTTAAAAGCACCGGGTGAATTAGGTGCCGATGCCGTTATTGGTTCAAGCCAACGTTTTGGTGTTCCAATGGGCTACGGCGGACCACACGCTGCATTTTTTACTACCTCTGAGAAATACAAACGTTCATTGCCTGGTCGTATTATTGGTGTTTCTAAAGATACCCGTGGTAACGCTGCATTGCGTATGGCAATGCAAACTCGCGAACAACATATTCGTCGAGAAAAAGCTAACTCAAACATTTGTACTGCCCAAGTACTCTTAGCTAACATGGCGGCGTTTTACGCGGTCTATCATGGTCCAAAGGGCTTGAAAATCATTGCTAATCGTATTCATCGTTTCGCAGATATTTTATGCTTAGGTACAGCCACAAAAGGCTTAACAGCTATTCATGCTAACTACTTTGACACCTTAACGTTCAATTTAGATAATAAAGAAGAAATCGTTGCACGCGCATTAGCCGCAGGTGTTAACTTCCGCACTGATGTTGTGGGTCAAATTAGTATTTCTCTAGATGAAACAACGACTCGTACTGATATTGCTGGTTTATTCGATATATTATTAGGCGCAGGCCATGGTTTAGACGTTAGCGACCTTGACGACAAAATAGTCAGTAGCGGTCATTCTTCAATTCCTGCAGCATTAGTACGTGAATCTGAAATATTGACTCACCCGGTATTCAATTCATACCACAGCGAAACAGAAATGCTTCGTTATATCAAAAGATTAGAAAACAAAGATTTAGCATTGAACCATTCAATGATTTCTTTGGGTTCTTGTACGATGAAGTTAAATGCAACAGCACAAATGATCCCAGTATCATGGCCTGAATTCGCTAACATGCACCCATTTGCACCCATTGACCAAGCTCAAGGTTATAAGCAAATGATTGACGAGTTAGGCGATTGGTTAGTTGAACTAACGGGTTACGACAACATTTCAATGCAACCTAACTCTGGTGCTCAAGGCGAGTATGCGGGTTTAATCGCGATTGTTAAATATCATGAAAGTCGTGGTGATGCACATCGTAATATTTGTTTAATTCCATCTTCTGCCCACGGTACAAACCCTGCGTCTGCGCAAATGGTTGGTATGAAAGTTGTTGTTGTTGCTTGTGATAAAGAAGGTAACGTTGACATGAACGACCTGCGTACTAAAGCAAGCGAAATGGCCGACAATCTTGCCTGTATTATGATCACATACCCGTCAACGCACGGTGTATATGAAACAACAGTAGCAGAAATTTGTAACATCGTTCACGAACATGGCGGTCAAGTTTATCTTGACGGTGCAAACATGAACGCACAAGTAGGCGTAACGTCGCCAGGCTATATTGGTGCTGACGTTTCTCACCTAAACTTGCATAAAACGTTTGCTATTCCACACGGTGGCGGTGGCCCAGGTATGGGACCTATCGGCGTTAAAGCACACCTTGCACCATTTTTGCCTGATCATGCATTAATTAACGTTAATGAAAGTACTAAAGGTAATGGAGCCGTTGCAGCAGCACCATTTGGTAGTGCGGGTATTTTATGTATCTCTTACCTTTACTGTGCAATGCTAGGTAAGCAGGGCGTAACAGATGCGACTAAATATGCTATTACTAATGCTAATTATTTAGCTAAAAAGTTAAGCCAACATTACCCACTTTTATACGCAGGAAAAAATGGTCGTGTTGCTCATGAATGTATTATCGATTTACGTCCACTTAAAGCCACATCAGGTATTAGTGAAGTTGATATAGCAAAACGCTTAATTGATTATGGTTTTCATGCACCTACGATGTCGTTCCCAGTAGCGGGTACTTTCATGATTGAACCTACAGAATCTGAGTCAAAAGTTGAACTTGACCGTTTTGTTGAAGCCATGGTTTCTATTCGCGACGAAGTACGTAAAGTTGAATCGGGTGAATGGTCAAGTGACGACAATCCATTACATAATGCTCCTCATACGTTAGCGGATATTACTGATACTTGGGAACGTGGTTATTCTATTAAAGAAGCTGTATTCCCAGTTCCTGCTGCAGCCAAAAATAAATTTTGGCCAACAGTTAATCGCATCGATGATGTATACGGAGACCGTAACTTAATTTGTTCATGTCCTCCAATTGAAAGCTATCAAGACTAGTTTTTTGATGTCATCTGTTAATTAAGTTTGTGAAAGTTTAATTAAGTTTGAAAAATTAATTGAGTTTGTGAAACTTAAAAAGGCGAATCAGCAATGATTCGCCTTTTTGGTTTATTACGGTTAGAAAAGTGAGCCGATATCGGCTTTCTTGTAATTCAGCACTAGTCAACTGCAACCAACAGGTTTTATTGAAGATAAAATTTAATGTTGAATTGAACTAATTTCCCAGTTTTACGTATTTAATCTTAATAAAAAATGAAAACAGTGATAAACACTGTTTTATAAGACCTCAAGGAAACTCTATGAAATTACTTTTCGCACTTCTTGTTCCACTGATTTTGGCCGGTTGCTCCGTGTTTGGAGAAAGTGGAGTTGAAAACGCGCCTTATACACTATTGAAATCTGATCAGGTACAGAAAATTGAAGTGCGTAACTATGAATCGTTAGTGCTAGTGTCCTCCGACATGTCAGCCGACGGAATGAACGGTGCTTTCAGGAATCTGTTCAGATATATTACTGGTGAGAATGAAGGCTCCACAGAAATAGCCATGACAGCACCTGTACTGATGGATGAATCAGAGGCAGTATCTAAGGGGACCAAAATCACTATGACCGCTCCGGTGTTTATGAAAGAGCGATCAGAACAACAAGTAATGTCATTTGTAATGCCTGCCGACTTTACAATACAAAGTACCCCTAAGCCAACCAATCCAGACGTATGGATAACAGAAGTAAAGGATTACAAAGTCGTGGTGATAAAGTTCAGCGGGCTGCTCAGTGATAGTAATGTTGAAACACAAACCCAAATCCTTAATAACTGGATTGCGAAAAACGGCTATACCGCAGTTAGCGAGCCTATTAACGCAGCCTACAATGGTCCTTTCACTATCCCATGGCTTCGCCACAACGAAGTGTTAATTGAAGTAAAATAGCCCAAAATGCATTACTATTGGTTGCTGTAAATGCCAGTTAAGGTATCTATTTTCCCTCTGACTGGCTTGTTGCTGTGCAAGACGAAACATTTAAATGTTTGCTTTTTCGAATAGTATTCACTGACAAAATAGTCACAAAATCTCTTAATAGCCCCCCATAATAACTTATGCAGTTTTTGTTCGAGACGCTTATTCCTTCCTAATAGGCCACCCATAATAACTTATGCAGGTTTCGTTCAATAAACTAGACTTAAGTTATCTTTATTCAGTCGGGTGATTGTTATGCCTAAGCCTCGTTCACAACAAATTAGTTTATTGGATACACCTTATTATCACATTTGCAGTCGAACGGTACGCAAGGCTTTTTTGTGTGGCGTAGATAAGCAGACGGGTATTAGTTTTGAGCATCGACGCAGATGGATTGAAAAGCGATTATTTACATTATCTCAGGTATTTTCGATAGATATCTGTGCTTATGCTGTCATGCATAATCATTTACATATTGTCTTGCATGTCGATAGTGAGCCAATAGAGCGCTGGTCAACCGATGAGGTATTGCAACGTTGGCATCAATTATTCAAAGGGACCTTATTAACTCAAAAATATTTGAACAAACAACCGCTTGATAAGTTTCAATTAGCGACGGTTGAAAGTACGGCTGAGATATATAAGCAGCGTTTAATTGATATCAGTTGGTTTATGCGCTCATTGAACGAGCCGATAGCCCGACAAGCTAACCGAGAAGACCAATGTACCGGACACTTTTGGGAAGGGCGCTTTAAATCACAAGCACTGCTTGATGAAGGGGCGTTACTGTCGTGTATGGCATATGTTGATTTAAACCCTATACGAGCAGGTATTGCGGTTACCCCAGAACAGTCTGACTTCACCAGTATTCAACGACGCATTAAAGCGGCTATAACCGGTGAGCAACCGACCTGTTTATTACCTTTTATGGGTAATGAACCCCATCAAGAATCAACTGGCGCGGGTATTTATTTTAGCTTACATGATTACTTAACTCTGGTTGATGAAACAGGACGCCTCCTGCGTGATGATAAACGAGGCGCCATCGACACTACTAGCGCAACTATCCTCGCGAGGTTACACATCAATGATGAAAGTTGGCTAAAGCTTACGACGGATTTTGAAACTATCTTCACAGGTGCTGTTGGTTCTGCTGAGCATTTATGTGAATTTAGTGAGCATGTTGGTTTGCAGCGAACACATGGTATAGCCAATGCTCAGGCCTGCTTGAATAGCGCATAACGCTTTTATGAATAAGACGTAACCTTACTACTATTTTAGAGTGGTGGGTTTAACTCGGCTATCATTTGATGTTTTAAGAAAGTAGTTGCGATAAAGGACTATAGAAACTCGCTTTACCTTATCAATAGGTATTGTTATAAGCTAAAAAGACAAGAAATGGCTTATCATCATTATTTATTGTTATTATGGGTGGCATAGTAATTTAAACATTACTTCAAATTTTGCTTAAATGGCTATACACAAATACAATTAAGTTAATATTGTTCACATATATAAAAGATTCTTTATTAAGGCCGTCAATTAATGTTAAACACACCGAGCATGGAAATTAATAGTCATCTGGCTAATCGATTACTATTAGTGTTTATAATATTTTCTACTCCGGCCTTAATTAGCTCTCTTCTTAGAATTTCTAATATTGGTTTCCAGCCCATAATGGGCATTCAAATTAGTATGTACTTTATTTCAGCAGCTATATTTTTTTTTCGTAAGCAAGTCTTCTACAAATTTAAAGCTTATTTCATTACTAGTTGTTTTCTATTATTAGCAATTGGCGGCATGATTCAATTTGGCTTATTTGGTGCGGGGATATTACTGATGATTATGTACACTGCTTTATGCAGTCTACTTTTTGATCGTATTTCGGCATTAATTAGTATTGCCGTTGGATTTATCATTATTACGTCTATTGGTATTGCTTATATTAACGGTCATCTCACTTATATAGTCAATGCTGATGAGTATCACACTTCTGTTAATGCATGGTTACTCATGTTGGGTACCACTATTTTTGTCGCGACAAATTTATATATTGTGCTGACATTTATGTCTTCTCAGTATCAACAATCATTAACTGAGTTAGATAAACAAGTTAAATTAAGAACAAAGGCTTACGAAGCTGAAAAAATTAAAGCAGAAGAAGCTAGTGAAATAAAATCGCAGTTTCTAGCTAATATGTCTCATGAAATAAGAACCCCTATGAATGGTGTTTTGGGGGTGATGCAGTTATTGCGTTTAGAACATCCCAACGAAAAACAAAACACCCTGATCGACACCGCCATTTTTTCAGCCAAAAATTTATTAAGAATTTTGAATGATATTTTAGATTTTTCAAAAATCGAAGCAAATAAATTAGATATTGAAAATATCGAATTTGAACTACAGCCTATTCTAGATTCAATCAACTCAAACGTAGAGTTAGATATAGATATGAAAGGTATATCGCTCAATTTCATCAATAAAACCAGTAAAAATACGTTGTGGACAGGTGACCCTACTCGTTTTTATCAGGTATTACTTAATCTTGTAACCAATGCAACTAAGTTTACTGATACTGGCGCCATTAATGTTTATATTACTCAAAAGAGCATCAATGGAGTGTCATACCTAACTTCAGAAGTGGTTGATACAGGTATAGGTATGAGCACAGAAGAAATCAACAATCTTTTCCAAAACTTTAGCCAAGCAGATGCATCGATCACTAGGAAGTTTGGTGGAACTGGGTTAGGTCTATCAATTGCAAAACGCTTAGCAACATTAATGGGAGGTAACTTAACGGTCACCAGTAAAAAAGGGGAAGGGTCAACATTCATTTTTACAATTAAATCTAAATCTAGATCTATTATCTCACCTTTAGTGGCAGCTAAAAATCCAAAAATTATCAGTAACGACTTAGCACCAGACTGGTCAAATAAAAGAATATTAATTGCAGAAGATAATAGAATTAATCAAAAAATAATTTGTGCCATGTTAAAGCCGACTCATGCATTATTACACTGTGTAAATAATGGTAGAGAAGCCGTAAACTTAGCCTTTAATTTTTCCCCTGATATCGTGTTGATGGATATTCAAATGCCAGAGATGGATGGCGTTACAGCAAGTAATGAACTCAGGAATAAGCAATTTAATAAGCCCATAATTGCATTCACCGCAAACGTAATGAAAGGTGATGTAGAACACTACCTAGCAAACGGAATGAATGACTGTATCCCTAAGCCTGTAGATATGAATCTATTATATCGAACCATTTCAAAGTTCTTACAAAGTGACCAAAGGAGTTAATCTAGATACAAGTAGGTACAAGAAAAAATAACGCATTAAGTTATTTTACGCACAGCGTGAGCCTTTAGGTCGTTGACCTCATATTAGACAATCTGATTGAAATAGATAAATTGATTAACTCCGATTAGTTTTACTCCACAAAATAAACATAATACCTATTTAAGTGTGCAAAGAACTTGGCCATTATTATGGGTGGCATAGTTAATCGCAATTATTATCATGGGTGGCATAGTTAAATTATTATGGGTGGCAGAGTTAATCATGGGTGGCATAGTTACTCATCTTATGGGTGGCATAGTTACTCATCTTATGGGTGGCATAGTTAATCCCACTACCCAGCGAGCCGAGTATTTACCTCATCACGATAACGCCGTGATAACTTCAGTTGACGCCCATTATTTAGCGTTAATAAAAAATCACCTGTTTCTAACGCGATAATTTCTTTAACTAAGTCCAAATTTACCATTGTAGAACGATGAATTCTTACAAATTGATGTGGATCTAACCTTTTTTCCAAATCAGCCATTGTCGTTCTAATTGGATAACAACTCTCACCAATATGCAAATTCATATAGTTGCCTGATGCTTCGACCCAAGTAATATCGCTCACCCTAATAATAAATTCTTTACCTATTTTTTTTACAATTAATCTTTCTACATAAATTGAGCCTTGTGGACCTTCACCAACCTCTATTTCTCTTGCTTCATTATGTAGTCGGCTGATAATGAATCTATAGATATAAAATGTAGCTAAGATTGAAATATAGCTGCCTAAATCCTTGCGATATTCATAAATCAGTTCTACTGACCAGTCTCCAAAATCATAAGTGCTTTGACTGAAATAATAATAAAAGTGTCGTAAAGCTATCATTAGATAAACATGTAATACAGAGAAGACTATAGAAAGCGGAAGGTGTAATAAAAGACTCTGTTTAATTTTACTAATATTAATTGGATGTTTTTTGTCTATATAAAACAGTATAGGAATCAAAATAAAGATTGAAATTTGGCTAGAAAATTCCCAAACAAATGGCTGCCATCGCTCAATAGACAACCCTCGGCGCTGATAATCGTCAAGGACTGAGAAGCTATTGACCAGTGCGGTAATCGTACCAATAAGTAACCAATATGATACTTCAAGCTGTTTTTGATACTTTTCATATAACGGGTGTAGCAAATTAAAAATTCCTTAAAAGTGATGCGTAAAATCTTATCACATCAGCTTGCCTCTTATCACAAAAACAGTAGATTCAATTACTTAGGTGTTGATGAGTTTACTGTGAATTGATTAAATAGACTTCTTAAAATCGCAAAGGCTGACTTATGAACATAAATTTAGAGAGCAATAATAACCGACGATTCGATATAGATCACCTTAGAGTTTTTGCGTTTGGACTATTAATTTTATATCACACATGCATGCTTTATGTTGCTGGGTGGGAGTGGCATATCAAAAGTAATTACCAAAGCAATTTTTTGGCAAACCTTATGCTAGTGGTTCAACCATGGCGTATGGCATTAATATGGATGATTTCAGGTATTGCATCTTATTTTCTCCTGCAAAAACTATCCATAGGTAATTTCTTAACAAGTAGAACCATACGTTTATTACTACCTTTAACCTTTGGTATTCTATTTATAGTACCGCCACAACTGTATTTTGAAATGAAATTTAATGGCGATATGGAATTAACTTTCTGGCAATTTTGGCAAATCTTTTTCGATTTAGACAACCCCATTTTTGATAAATATAAATCGGGAATATTGCCACATATCGATGTTAATCATTTATGGTATTTAAGAGAGTTATGGGCTTTTACTTTGGTGCTGATAGTTCTTCAACCCTTACTGTATTTACCTGTAATATCAAAAGCGGTTAAAAAGTATAGCGATGCAGTTGGCCAGTACAGTGTGTTAATTATCCCTTTGCTTATACTGTTTGCACTTGACTATTTTGTTTTTAAACAACTCGAAGGTGATAGATTACGCCAGGCCACAGGCTTTACCTTCTTTATTACGGGTTTCTTAATTGCAAATCAGAAAGGCTGGTGGTTAGCAATGCAGAAAGTAAGAAAGCTAGCATTAGGGCTTGCTGCTATTAGTTATATGCTTCTTATTTATCGCTATCAAACTATTTATTTGGATGAAAGTGTTGCTATAAATAGTCAAATGGAAATTATTTTTAGTTTAGCGTCAGCAGCGAATAAGTGGTTGTGGTTAGTGAGTATATTTGGCTATGCCTATACTTACCTAAATAAAGAAAACAAGGTGATTCAATACCTTAATCCTGCGGTATATCCCGTATATATTTTACATCAAACGTTGATTATCTGTATTGGTTCATTACTCAGCCCATTCGAGCTTGGCGGAGCTGTAGAAGCAGTGCTGGTTTTGGTAGGAACATTATCTATATGTGTTATTAGTTATGAAGCTATTCGTCGGCTACCATTGTTAAAGCCATTTTTTGGCTTAACTATTTCAAGGAAAGATATGCCATCGGTGAGTCGTGTGTTTTTTAAAGCTAAAGTCTATCGAAGTGTGGGCATCTTGATTGTTTTACCTATAGCTATTCCCATATTTGGTTGGTTCTTTTATCTTTATTAACGATTAATCTGTATTTACATTCTCGTCATGGAGGTGAGAGCTAATATCTACTAATGAAACTATCGCTCATATATCTATAGTATGCGTGAACGTCGAATCAGAGAGTTTTTTCATAAGCACAAGAAAAAATGTTTTACTCCATACCTATTTATGAAGACAAACCCGATAATATTATTGGGTTTGTTATTTGAGCCGACTTGAGAAGATATTTTAGAAACGTTAATTGGTTATAAAATAATTGCCTTCCCATTTTATTTCTTTATTTATGACCCGTACTTATTTTGTTACATGATGTCGTGGCTTATCCTCAAAAATTTAATGAAAAATTTCTCAGAGTTACATAAAATACAGCAATAAAAATAAAGGGAACTATGATGAAAAAGAAATATTTAGCGGCTGTCATAGCTGCAAGTTTAACGTTATCCGCCTGTATGGCAACCAGCAACGACTCTGGCAATAGTATGTCACAGCAATCAAGCCAAGAGAGTGCAAACAAAGTCTTTAGCCAAAAATACTTGTTCAAAGAGTTGGCTAATGGTTTACGTGTCTTAGTGGTAAAAACAGACTATCCAGATCTTGTTTCAGTACAAATCCCCGTTTCTGTAGGTTCTCGTGATGAAAATGAAGTAGGTAAAACAGGTTTTGCCCACTTCTTTGAACATATGATGTTTAAAGGTTCAGAAAAATTTCCACAAGCTGTTTATGCCGATTTATTTAAAAATGCCGGTGTTGATAACGGTGCTTACACCACCAACGATTATACTAACTATCATTTAGATTTTTCTAAAGATCATTTAGATAAAGTATTAGAGATTCAAGCGGATCACTTTAAAAACCTAAAGTACACCGAAGCACAATTTAAAACAGAAGCCTTAACGGTAAAAGGTGAGTATTTAAAAAATAATGCTAGTCCAACTCGAAAGTTGTTAGCGGCGGTGCGAAAAGAAGCATTCGATACTCATACTTATAAGCATACCACTATGGGCTTCTTTGAAGATGTAGAAGCAATGCCTGATCAAGTTGCATATGGTGAACAGTTCTTTAAACAATTCTATAAGCCAGAATACGTTTCTTTAGTAATTGTCGGTGATGTTGAACCAGAAGCAACAATGGCCATGGTCGAGAAGCATTGGGGAAATTGGCAAAAAGGTGATTTTGTTAGCACTATAGCACCTGAGCCAAAACAGGAAGCTGCGAAATATGTTCATGAAAAATTCGATGGCTTACCGGGTCACTGGTTACTCGTTTCTTATAAAGGTGCTGATTGGCAACCCAAGAAAAAAGATCGCGCGGCTTTAGATTTAATTTCTGAATTGTATTTTTCCAATAACTCAGCATTGTATCAAGAACTCGTTGTTGATAAGCAGTTGGCTAGCCAAATGTTTAACTACAACCCTGAAACAAAAGATGCTGGCTTACGTCACGTATTTATCAAAGTGAATGATGAAAAAGACCTAGCAACGGTTCGTGATGCAGTAAACCGTACTTACGCACAAGTAAGAACTGAGCTCGTTTCTTCAGAAAAACTTGATAACTTAAAGTCTAACTTAAAATATAGTTTTGTTAATAGTTTAGATTCATCAGAGTCTATCGCTTCAACATTGGCGAGTTATATGCATTTTGACCGCGATCCCGAAACGATTAATCACCTCTATAATAGCTTTGACAATATTACAGCTGAAGATATTCAACGTATTGCTAATGAATACTTTATTGATGAAAACCGCACAACAGTGACTTTATCAGCATTAGATGAGATTGCCGACTTCGAACAAGAAGTTGACTTAAATGGCGCCGTTGCAAAAATAGTCATGAAAAATTCGCAGCCGAGTACTCCACAGTTTGCGGTATTAGATAAGACCAATGACTCACCGTTGATTGATGTTAACTTCTTATTTTATACCGGTGCTGCAGCAGATCCAGCCGGTAAAAAAGGGGTAGCGGCTTTAACCGCTCGTATGTTAACTCAAGGCGGCTCGGCAACAAAAAGCTATCAAGATATTAAGAAAGGTTTATACCCTTTAGCTGGACGTTTTTCGTCGCAGCTTGATAAAGAAATGATGTCATTTACTGGCCGGGTGCATAAAGATAATGCTACTCAGTGGTACGAACTTATTAGCGATCAATTATTGAATCCAGGATGGCGTGAAGACGATTTTAAGCGTCTGAAAAAAGAGCTTGTTGACGGTATTAAATCAGGTCTTAAATCTTCTAATGATGAAGAATTAGGTAAAGAGGTGCTTTATAGCGAACTTTATCAAGGGCATGTTTACGAAAACTACAATAGTGGTGATTTGTCTGACTTAGCCGCAATTACTCTTGAAGATGTTAAAGCATTCTACAACACCCAACTTACCCAAGCAAAATTAAACTTAGGTATAACTGGCGCTATGCCTAGTGCTTTAAAAGCACAATTAATGACAGATTTAGCGACTTTACCCGTCGGTGATGAAAAGCGCTTAACAATTGCTAAAGCACCCGTTTTAAAAGGTCATCATGCGACAATTATAGAAAAAAGTGCGCAATCTACAGCGGTATCTTTTGGTTTTCCCATTGATACTATACGCAGTGATAAAGACTGGGCGGCACTTTGGTTAGTGCGTTCATACTTTGGTGAACATCGTAGTTCTAACAGCTACTTGTATCAACAAATTCGTCAAGCGCGTGGTATGAACTATGGAGATTATTCTTATATTGAATATTTTCCACGAGGGATGTACCAAACTAAACCTGATGCAAATTTAGGTCGTTCTAGTCAAATTTTTCAAGTGTGGTTACGTCCTTTACGTTCAAATAATGATGCTCATTTCGCAACGCGTGCCGCTTTGTATGAATTGGACAACTTGATTGAAAAGGGCATGAGCGAAAAAGACTTTCAAGCAACACGTAATTACTTAACGAACTATGCACCGCAATTAGTGGCCAGCCAAGATCAACAGTTAGGTTATGCACTTGATAGTGAGTTTTATCAAACAGAAGAGTTTGTTAAGTACGTTCGCGATCAATTTGCAAAACTATCATTAGATGATGTTAATCGTGTTATCAAAGAAAACTTACAAACAGATGATATTCATTATGTTTTCATTTCAGACGATGGTAAAGACATGAAGCAACGTTTGTTGTCTGAACAAGTATCACCGTTAACATATAACAGTGATAAGCCAGCAGAGCTTTTAGCGACAGATAAAATCATTGAAAGTTACAAGCTAACACTGCCGTCTAAAAATGTTGAAGTGATTGCAATAGATGAGGTTTTTCAATAAATTGCGTTTAAGCTCACTTTAATAAATATTCGTTATTATCTTATTGAATATTACAAATAACTTAATAAGAATAACGCATGTAGTTAAAAATAAAAAACCGGCATCTGCCGGTTTTTTTATTTATTAATAACGATTAATTGTGCTTTATGCATCGAGTTTAGATATATCGGTTATTGGGCTAATAAACGGTGATTGTAATTTTCCAACTCAAATTACCAAAGATATTGCTGCGTTAGTTGCAAATGCCAATAGCTAGATAGAAATGATTAAAACTTCATAACCACTCGACCGGTAATTTCGCCGTTGATCATATCTTCAAAGATATCATTAATATCTTCTAGTGACTTTTCAATGGTGATCGCTTTAACTTTTCCTCTAGCGGCAAAATCTAAGCATTCAACTAAATCTTTACGCGTACCCACAATAGAGCCGACAACGCTAACACCATTTAAAACAGTATCAAATATAGGTAACGGCATATCTTCGGCGGGTAAGCCAACTAGTACACACTTACCCCCACGACGAATAACTTGGTAACTTTGTTCAAAGCCACTTTTACTAACAGCGGTACAAATACTGGCATGAACGCCGCCTGTTTCAGCTAAAACTCTTGCTACAACATCATCACACTTGAAATCTAAACAAAAAGAGGCACCCAAATCTTTAGCCAATTTCAATTTTTCAGTGCCAGTATCAATAGCGATGACATTTAAGCCCATTGCTACAGCATATTGCACAGCTAAATGCCCTAAGCCACCAATACCAAAAATAGCTACCCATTCACCTGGTTTAGCCGTAGATACTTTTAATGCTTTATAAGTTGTAACACCTGCGCAAAACAAGGGGGCAGCATCTACATAGCTAATCTCGTCTGGTATTTTTACAACATAGTTGCCATCTGCTTTACAGTATTCAGCATAACTCCCATCAACAGAGTACCCTGCATTTTGCTGTAACAAACAGAGGTTTTCATTACCAGATAAGCAGTAATCACAATATCCACAAGCACTATATAACCATGGAATACCTACACGGTCACCAAGATTAAGGTGCTTAACTTGCTCGCCTACTTCAACGATTTCTCCAACACCTTCATGGCCTGGAACAAGTGGCATCTTAGGTTTTACTGGCCAGTCACCATGACACGCATGTAAGTCGGTATGACATACACCACAAGCATGAACCTTTACTAAAACTTCATGACTCGAAATTGTAGGCTTATCAAGTTGTTTAATCTCGAGCTTGTCTTTGAATTGATGAATAACAGCTGCTTTCATTAGTGACCTTTCTTTACGTTAATACATTGTAAAAAATATTATAGTACTCAACTTTAATAAAAATATGATGTAGAACAATAAATGGTCAGAAAGAAACGTTAATGGCTATCTTAATTTGTTAATAAATAATAGCCATTTAGTAAAGGTGAGTTATTTTTCTTGAGACATAATAATGTTTACTTATATCAAGGTGAAGACTGTTTTATTCATGGCTTTTAAGCGTGAATGCATATCTTGAACATTAATTTTTTGATCTGCCGATAACACCAATAAGCGATTATTACTCACCGGTCAATCTGATGTGATCAGCAAGAATTAATATTAAGTTATTCTTTGTCGGCGATACGGATTGACGCTTTAATGATGTTGACCGCTTCTCTAGTTTTACCTCTTCGGCTACCTAAGGCTTCAATTTTAGTTAAGCTATCTTCTACATCAGTCACTACTTTACCAAAAACAGTATGATTACCGTCTAAATGAGGTGTCGCGTTAAAAGTAATGAAAAATTGACTGCCATCAGTGCTTGGACCTGAATTTGCCATACTTAACATACCCGGTTCACTGTGGCCTATGTCACTATTAAATTCGCCATCGTATTTATAACCTGGGTTGCCCGTGCCATTACCCAATGGATCGCCACCTTGTGCCATAAAGCCAGGAATAACACGATGAAAATTTAGCTCATCATAGAAACCCAATTTAGTTAAGTAAATAGTACTAGAAGCATGCATAGGCGCAGAGTCAGTGAATAGCTTGATGGTCAGATTACCTTGGTTTGTTTGCAGCTCCCAAAAGTAATCTTTCCCTTGGGTGAAGGTCAGTAATGGCGGTTTACTTAACGTCGTTTTCCAAGCAGGGTTTGTTTTATCAACCGCTTGTTTAGTAATAAATCTATCAATAGTGTTTAATGCGGGATCTATTCCGCAACATGCGGCCAGTATCATTATTAACAAAAGACTGGTGATGATGTTTTTCATATTATTCATAAAAGACTTCTTATTTTATTTTAATTTTTTGAAAATAGACTAAGTTATCAAATATTATCAGGTATTAACGACTAAGAAATAATAATTTTTATTAACTGATCAATCATTAAGTCAGCAGCTTAAGATGACTAAGCTTTGATGCCAACAATGCTGTTTCGTATGTAAGGCGTATTATAATATTTTTAGCACTTCACTAGAGGGGAGAAGTGTTAAATAACGGCTAATAAAAAACCGACAGAGGCCGGTTTTACATTACTATGTTATTAGCAGAATATTACCTTTATATTCTTTGTTAAAACTTAAACGTTTTACTGTGCTTGCCGCCTTTTTCTGAGTCTACTGTCACTTTATAAGTCCCTTTGCCATCGACAATCCATTTCACTATGGTTGTTGAGTGACCCGCAAGCGTGGCGACCTTAATCGTTGCTGGGTTTAAGTCGTGGTCAGTATGTGTGTTGGCACCTTCGCTAATAACGGTTAACCCACTTAATATTGAAAAGTCATCCGAGAGAATCGATATGCGGTCTTCAAACGACAAATTATTATTAATGTCTTGTGATAATCTTGTCGGAATTGCTCGCTCATTAGCAATATTAACCGTTATTTCATACAAACCATTACTGAGCTTGCGCGTTGATGAACGAGTTACTTCTAACTGTGGCATATGGTAGGCGTGAAATAAGGTAAAGGCCATATTTCGGTGTGCTTCTTCTTCTAATAGGAAAGAAGGGGGCGTTCTACCAAAATTCTTCTTAAAACCGCCAACTTCTATATCGCCATAAATTGGATGCTTTACTTTAGTCCAAGGAACAAAAGCATCACCAAATAAAATATGCTTGTTGAAATTGTGATTTTGATTGCCTAATTTATCGCTTGTTTTATCGTTTGGGCGAAACATATTAGCCGATGTCCAAAGTTCATTCGTAAATGCCATAATACCGTTGTTGCCATAAAACCAATCAAATTCACCACCGTAGACTTGATAAAGATCTTTCCAAGCGACGAGGTAGCGATAATTGGGTAGTATTTGCTCACCTTGGTTGGCGATAAAATCATAGACGCTAATATCAGAACGGGTATATTTGTTATTGGCTTTACCCGGACCACGTAAAATCATACCACCGGTATTATGGTAACTTTGCGCGGCAGCAATATTACGATGAGCTTTAACAAATTTAGCCACTGCACTGGTTTCTTTTAATGAAAAAGGGTAACGGCGTGCACCTCTTTGAATATAAGCTGGCTCCCATTCATGGGCCCAATCACGATTAGGATCATATTCGTAAACCCCTTTACCATCTTCGTTGACAAGACCGTCACCATCGTTGTCGTATCCTTCAGCTCCTAACATGCGGTAATCGCCAGTTTGACCTTCTGCAACAGGTACCATTAAACCTGGGTATTTCTCGTCTTCTTTATGAGTACCACGTACCTTATCTTTAATGCGCATGCGAGTAATATGGCCATCATTATTGAGATCTTCTGGACCATCTTCATCGATTTCACCGTCAAGATCGTTGTCAGTAGGTACCATGCCCGAACGAGGAGAGTGCGCAGTATTAGCCTGCTTCATAAACCAGTCACGCCCGTCAGGATTAATTGTAGGGACAATATAGAAAGCTTTATCGTTAAGTAGCTCGGTGATCCACTTCACTTTTCCGTAGCTTTCAGTTAAATACCAAGCGGTATAAAGAGAAACCTCTGTACCTTGAATCTCATTAGAGTGAATATTGCCATCAATATACATCGCCGGTTTTGTCGTATCATCACCGTTGTTATAATTGGTAATTTTAATAACAAAAATATCACGACCTTCGTAAGACTGACCAATAGATTCCAGTCGAGTAAGTTTAGGGTAAGCTTTATTTATTTTTTTGAGTATCGTTATAGTACTTTCTGAGTCATAAAAACGATTCCAGCGAATATCTACTTTTGGGTCTAAAGGCGCACCTAATGCCTGTAATCCAGTGAGTTTGTCTGCGGCTTGTGCCGTTATAGTTAACAAAGCTGTGGCCGTTAAAATGCAGGTGAGCAATATTTTTTTCATGATTAAGCTCCAAAATTAACGGTTTGTGTCACCGCATCGATGACAGGTGAAGATACTTCAAATGAGGCATCATTGAAGCCTTTGGTATTGATCAGCCACTTGATTTCTTGTTGACCGCCATGAGCGGCGATAGGCGCTAATAATGTCCGCTTGCTACCACCAATAAATTGTTCTTTGGGTAAATTCCACTGAACTCTTACGGGAAGCATCCAACGGGTGAGTTTACCCATGGCGCTTTGTGTTGGAAGTTTACCGATGTTTTTTATTTTTAAGGTCACTCGATAAAGATCTTTACCTATTTTTTTTACGCTCTGGCTCACGTTAAGCTCAGGAAAAAGTGTGGTTAAGGAAGTAATATATTCCGAACTTTTAGTTTCAGCAAATACGCTAATATCAGGATTATTTAAATAGGCAAGTCGAAAACCACCCACTTCCACCTTTTCATTTACAAAGTCTGGGTGTGAAATATTTGTCCACGGTATAATCGCCCCTTGTAGATTTTTTTCCTTGGCGTTAGTAACCAAACGAGCTTCTTTGGTATCTTCGCTTGCTGATGTGTTTTTGTTTTTTTCAACATCAGCCTCTTTGTTTTTTTCTACGTCAGCTGATTGGGCAATGGTTATTTGCTTAAAATTCCAGCCATTGGTGGCTATTGACCAACGACCACCGTGAAAATAGGCCCAGTCGTGAAAAGTACCTCGACCACGGTTTTCTGCTTTTACCTGCCAGTCTTTATGGGCTTGCTGCCATAGGTAAGTAAATAATTTATAACCGTCAACATCTTCTTTAGGCATTTTATCAAAGGCTTCCAGTGGACGTTTATATTCACTTACCAGTACTTTATTAGCCGACCAGTTTTCATGGAGGTTGTCGTATTTAGAAAAATTAACGGTCATTAAAATATTTTGATGATCGATAACAAAATCTATTAAGGCACGCGTTTCAGGTTCAGATGCTTGATTAACACCAGAGCCAATACCAAAATAGTCATAGTTATAGGTAAAGTTTTTATTTATTGCTGTTCCGCCATAGCCATCTTCATCTAATTTACCATCACCGTCGTCATCTTTTCCTTCATTGAGTAAACGGTATTGACCTGCTTCGTTTTTGAGGCGATCAACTTTTACTAATAAACTGGCATCTTGTTCACTAGCTTTGTATGGGCCAGAACTGTCTGAGATCCTTAACTGAGAAATAAAACCATCGTTGTTGAGATCATTAGGACCGTCTTCATTTATTTTTAGGTCGTTATCGTCATCTGTTTTTAAGTGATTAAAGGTCGTTGAATAACCATTTTTACCCAGTATAAAACTTGTTGCATCAGGGTTTGGCATAGGTACGATAAATATACTTTTACCATTTCGGGTGACTTTACCTGACTTTAGATCCTCGATTAGGCGCATCGCAAGTTCAGTACCGACTAAATAATCGCCATCAACGTTGCCAGTAACCAAAATTGCTGGTGAGCTTTTATCACCAAATTGAGCCACGATTATTGACTTTCCTGATCGTGAAGTACCAATTTGCTGAGTTTGAACACCCAGTTGTTTTAATTGTTTTAACATTTCTGCATGGCTGGTGTATTGGTTAATATAGTCTTGACCAAGACAACTGCCAGAGATGAGGAATAACGCGAGTAGTCGCTTCATTTACTTATATGCTCCAGTTATAAAAACGCTTAATTATTATAATTTGTTTTATAGGCGAACTTTAATTAGCCATAAAGAGTATATATTTTATTCAGTTAATTCAAAGAAAAGTGAATTAAATGAGCTGGTTTGCTAGTAATTCAGGTTAGATGATCAAAATGTATAAAAACCTAAAACAACTTAACCACTTATAATGTTGTTTTAGGTTTGTCTTGTTTATAACAATAAACGGCTTTGGGTTACGAGAATAAATCGACTGGTTTTTAATACAACTCAAATTTATCTGAATCTAAAAAGGCGGGGAATTGATTTTTAAATTTATCAAGTTTGCTGAAGTCGAGTTGGGTTGTGATGATTTGTTGTTGGTGATCAGTGGCAGAAAGTATGTTTTCACCATCAAAATTAATGAAAGTTGTGCCACCAGAGTGAGGCATATCGTTACCATCTGGTCCGATACGATTAACTCCAACGACAAAACTTTGATTTTCCATTGCCCTGGCTTTTAATAAGGTATCCCATATATGACGACGTGGAGCAGGCCAATTAGCAACGTTGACCATAAGATCATAATCTTGGCGGTTTCTCGACCAAACAGGAAAGCGCAAATCATAACAAACCAAAGGCAGTATTTTTATACCCCTAATGTTGATTGTTTTTCTGTGCTGGCCTTGCTCAACAAAGTCTTGCTCTTTACCTAAACGAAACAAATGGCGCTTGTCATAATGTTCAACCCTACCATCAGCAAAGACCCAATAAAAACGATTCACTTTTTTATCATTTTGGCTCACTAAAACCGTGCCAGCCACTACACAGTTATATTGCTTTGCTATTTTTTTTAACCAATGTAGAGCAGAGCCACCATCTTCTGGCTCTTGCACATCTTTTCTATTAATACAAAAACCGGTTGAAAATGTTTCTGGTAGCAATAATAAATCGGCAGCCGCATGGTCAGTAAAGTGATCTTTGAAAAGTTGCTCTAAACGATCAAAATTGCTTTGTTTGTCTAACCAACTAATATCGAACTGCACTGCGGCTATGGTTAAAGTTGACATAATATTCCTGCGGCCTTAAGTAGGGTATCGTCGTTTTTTGCGAAACAAAGTCTGATTACTTTATTGTTTTGATGATAAGACTCCCTTTTGTCAGCGGGATACAGGGGGCTCAATGGAATGGCGGCAACACCAACTTCTTGGGTTAACCAATGACAAAACTCACGATCATTAAGTGCTGAGATTGCAGAGTAATCAAGCAATAAAAAATAAGTACCTTTTGACGGTAGCATTTTAAAGCGAGAGTCTTTTAGTGCATTGATCAGTAAGTCTCTTTTTTGCTGATAGAAATTTGATAACTCGGTGATATGCTCGGGGTGCTGTTTTAGCATTTGCGCTATAGCTATTTGTGCCGGGGTAAATGAACAAAAGGTAACGTACTGATGAATTTTTCTAAACTCGACCGTAAGCGCATCAGGAGCGGCGCAATAACCCATTTTCCAGCCGGTGCAATGAAAGGTTTTACCAAAACTAGAGACGACAAAGGCGCGTTTAAACAAATCAGGGTAACGTAAAATACTTTCATGACGTAAGCCGTCAAACGTCATGTGTTCGTATACTTCATCGCTTATTACATATAAATCATATTTCTCAAGCAAAACTTGTAAGCTAGTAAGATCTGCAGCACTCAGTATTGAACCCGTTGGGTTTTGTGGGCTGTTGATAATAATGGCACGTGTATTTTCATTAATTGTTTGCTCAACTAAGGACCAGTTTATTGCATAGTTAGGCGCATCTAGTGCGACATGGCGACAAACTCCACCAGCAAGTTCAATGGCTGTCTCATAAGAATCATAAGCGGGATCAAAAATAATAACTTCATCATTTGGGCGAACCAGCGTTTGTATTGCAACCCATAGTGCTTCGGTAGCCCCGGAGGTTATTGTAACGTTTTTTAAGCCATTAAGTTTTT
Organism: Colwellia sp. BRX8-9; assembly: GCF_014077245.1. NCBI lineage: Bacteria > Pseudomonadati > Pseudomonadota > Gammaproteobacteria > Alteromonadales > Colwelliaceae > Colwellia > Colwellia sp. BRX8-9. The sequence goes on along the minus strand of NZ_JACGVN010000018.1, from coordinate 10,920 downwards.
GTGCAGTGGTTAAATCTGTTTGATACTGTCGATGCACCATAGCGGCAACTTGCGTTAATAACTCAGGTAAACCGTTTGAGGGTGAGTATTGATTTTTACCTTCACTAATGGCTAAGTTTATTTTATCTTTTAAAAATTCTGGAGTATCAAATTCAGGAAAACCTTGCGACAAATTAATTGCCTGATATTGATTTGCCATCATCGACATTTCTGTGAAAATACTGGTATCTAGATTGGGCAGTTTACTGGTAAAAGAAGATGGCACAAAAGGCTCCCTGGATTATTAAGTCGATATTTTTGAGGAAAATTAGCTTAAATAAGCATGGTTCAATCGGCCTTTATTTAAATAGACCGGGAAACAATAATCGAATGTTAAGGCTAACGGCTGATGAGTTCAATCGTTATCCTTTTTAAATCGATATCTTAGTGTAAACAACCGTTAATAAATTAACGGCTACTTTTAGCGCGTACTGTTAACAACATTAAGCCAATTGCGAGAGCAGCATAATAATAAGGCATGCCTGCTTGCCAACTCATGGTGCTATTAACGCCAAAAAAGTCTAGATATAGTGCTGTTTGAATCGGTCCCATATACCAAATTGCCGGGTATAGCACTTCAAACATTCGCTTTGTGCCGGTCAATACCCCACAAAAATAAGCTAGGGATACGGTAAATGAAATGGCTATAATTAATTGTATGATTAACAGCCACTCGGCTATCGCCGCAAATCTAAGTACACTACCCAAACTTGCCAATGCTAATAATATCCATGCAGCAGAGTAGCTCGCTAAACTTTGCAATAGCGCTGACTTTTTACTGTAGGTGATTAACTCAACCGTATTTGCTTGCTTTTCTACTTGGCCGAGCTGTGAAAGCACTAAAACACACCATAACCATGACAGCGGTAAAAATATGCTAACCAGTAATTGCTGACTAATAAATAGTTGAATAATATTTAACGTTAAAAGACCTAACAGCCAGTAAATCGAATGGCTTTTTAATAATAATTTTAGTTCTAAACGTAATAAGCGAGTAAAAGCAAAGTGCTTGGTTAGCATGGTAAATAGTGCATCGAGTCGATTGAACACTTGACGGGTTAAGGTGTTTATTAGCCATGAGGTTTGTTTGGTTTCAGGTACGGGGTTTCGACTAAAGCGATCAAAAAAGATTACTGCAATAATAAAACAGCTTAAGCAAATGATCAGTAACGGCAGAATACTCGATAAATACTGTGCTGTTGGCTCTATTCCTTGCCAAAGAAAAGTGTTTACTGCATTTTCTTCATCAACAACCGTTACGCCAATATGTGTTGAGCCTGCTTGTGACGGAAAACGTTCTGCAACCTCGGTTTCTATAGCAGAAAGTATTGCGCCAACCCCTGAAACGCTTTCAATGGTTTGAACAATAGAGCCGGTCCACAAGAAAAAATAAACAACATTGCCAAAGCCCCCCTTAAGCCACTTTATTGATTCAAACATTATCGCCAGTGAAGCAACAACTAATAACACAGGTAGAACAAAGACTAATTGGGGCCAAGCTAACGCCCAAAGGTCTATCTGATAATTTTCCCCATAATAAAGTTGCAGTAAAATACAACTGATCAGCATAACCAATACGATAGTAAACAAAATTAAAACATTGGTGCACCATTTGGCGAATATAAAAGTTAACTTACTCATAGGAGTGGCAGCAATAAGTTCACAGGTCATCGATTTTCGATCTAATTCAAGACCATTCTTAATGAGATAAAAACAAATAATAGGTAAAAATAAAACATTTAACATCGCTAAACAAACACCTAACCAGGCACTGTTATAAAGACCTCTATAACCATTGATAATAAGTGTTTGATATTGAGCATCGAGTGAAGGGAAAAAAAGTAAGGTTAATACCGACATCGCCAGTAAAGTAACCACAAAGCTTTGCTGGCGTGTTCGTTGTTTAAAATCAGCGACCGTACATTGCCATAATTGATTCATTAACATGCCCTCGCAAGAACAGTTCGAGCACGCTTATTACTGGTAAAGTAGAGATACGCATCTTCTAATGTTGGCGCTCTTGGTATTGCTCGTGCATCAGGGCAGTGTTCAGCGACAATATTTAACTCGACCTTGTTGTCTTTTCGCACACTGTGGCTGACAATAAAGTCGTGCTGAATTTGTTTTAATTCATTCAAGTTAGTGGTGAGTTGCCAGCATTTATCGGCAACTTTTTCTTGTAGTGCCTTTGGAGTTGCTGATTGAATTAATTGCCCAGTTTGCATAATCGCAATTTGGTCAGCAATAGATTCAACATCTGCGACTATGTGAGTTGATAAAATAATGCAACGATCATCGGCTAATTCAGTTAATAACTGGCGAAAATTGGCACGTTCTTGTGGATCTAGACCCACAGTTGGTTCATCAATAATCAATAATTTAGGGTCATTAAGTAAAGCCTGTGCAATGCCAATGCGCTGTTTCATCCCCCCCGAATAACCTTTCAATGGCATATGAGCAGCATGGGTAAGGTTGAGCTTAGCAAGTAAATCCTCGATTCTTTGAGTCGCTAAAGATTGATTTAACCCTTTTAAGCCAGCCATGTATTGTAAAAATTCAATAGCCGACAATTGGTCATAGACGCCAAAATATTGAGGCAGGTAACCGAGTTCGTTACGCAATAATTGTGGTGATTTAACAATGTTTTGTCCTTGCCATAAAATTTTTCCTTGGCTAGGTTTTGTTATCGTAGCAAGAATACGCATTAAGCTAGATTTTCCTGCGCCATTAGCGCCTAGTAAGCCTAAAATCCCTGGTCTAACTTGTAGTGATAATGATTTGATTGCTAGTTGTGTGTGCTTGCCACTTTGGTATTGATGGCTAAGTGATTGAATATCCAATAACATTGTATTTCCCTTCGACATTAAGATGTTATCTATTTAGCAAAGTTTACGCCAAGAATAAGTTGTTTTAATTCAATGGTTTATTGTTTTTGGTTTTTATTTTTTTGAAAATAAATGTTCAATTAAACCAACTATTAGTGAAATTATTAACGATTAATAAATTTCACTAAGGTACAACGGTGACATTGTGTTTTATAATACTTGCGTGAAATAATAGCGTGGCCTTTTCAGGTGAATCAGCATGTTAATTTTAATAACTTTTAGGCATATTTGATGAAATTTATAGCTGTCTTTATTGTTGTATTCTTGTTGTTTAGTGCAACAGATGTCTACGCTTTCGAAGCGAAAAAAGTTGATGTCGGTGATATTATTTCAAAAGAACAATTCTCACGATACAAAGACGTTGGCGAATTCATCGAACATTCCCCTAAAGTCACCATTGAAGTTAAACCTGAGCCAGAAGATATCGCCGAATATGGCACTGATGTTGTTAAATCTTTGACGGGTTCCGATTGTGATAGAGACGGCATTATGGATGATAATGCTAAGTGTAATGCGGTTTATTACAAACTGTGGATGAGATATGAGCGTTAATCAATCGTCAAAATATAATCCTAAACAGTCAAGCCAAGGTAAAAGCCGTTAATGTTAGAAAATCAAAGTCAGTTGCAGGGGCATTATGATGCCCAAGGTTACTTTGTTATTAGAAATTATTTTAATGACACTGAAATTTCAGCCCTAAGACAAGTGGTATTGAAATTTCACGATCTTTGGAAAAAAGATCACGCAAAATTTTATCAAGAAGAAGCGTTCAACTCTTCTTTGATCACCGGCAGTCAGTACTTAGCATTTGACGATCGCGTTAAGCTTTTCAATTTTATTAGTTCAAAAAAAATAATGGCTGTTGTCGAGTCTGTTATAGCGGCAAAACCAGCCTTTATGAATACTCAATTGTTTTTTAACCCGGTTAATCCAGCACAAAAAGATTTTTGGCATCGAGATTGTCAATATGATCACGAGGTTGAAGAACAGAAAAAAGCTATTCAAGAGACACAAGTTGTTCACTTACGTGTGCCATTATTTGATGAGCGCGGTATGGAATTAGTGCCAGGAACACATAAACGCTGGGATAACGAAGAAGAATTTAATGTTCGACAAGAAGAAAAGGGCAGAGTGAGCAGCGAAAACCTTTCTACCGGTAAAGAAATAAAGTTAACGGCCGGTGATTTATTAGTTTTTTCGGCGGATATGATCCACCGTGGTTTGTATGGACTTGATCGATTAGCATTAGATATTTTAGTTTTTGATCCCGCTGGCGATTTTGCTGACTACGTTGATGACGATTGTTTACCCGAATTTTCGATGCTAGATAAGATTGAAAACCCAAGGTTATTTACCAATACCCTCGACTTAAAGGCAATAAAGCTAAAAGAGTAAAGCAACACTTATTATTGGTATTAATTTTTAAATTGAGCTATTTGAATAGACTAAATTTTTTATAAAAAAAACAGCTGATGATTTCAATGGGGTAATAACAGCTAATCAATATTTTATTACATTAACTTTATTACATTAACTTTATTACATTAATTTTATAGATTATGCTTAATGATAAATGATTATAAAACGAGCTTCTCGATTAATTAACATTAGATAACATAGGTAGATTTCATTGATTCAAAAATTTGCTTCGCATGGCCAATGCCAATTCACACTCGATAATAATATTATTATTATCGATGCAGAGGGTCCATGGAATGTCGAGTTTTTCAAACAAATGCACGCTAATCTACAACAAGTCGTCCTAGAAAATTTTATCAATATAAATTACGGGATCATCGTGATACTTAAAGGAGAAACATTAGCAACACAGGAAGGTTTAGATTATCACTTGTATAAAGTGAAGCACGGAACCGCTAATGCAATTGCCATTAATATGATACATAGTTCATTTGCATTAACCACTCAACTTGAATTTGAGGCTGTGTATAAGAAGGCTGGCATTAAAAATAAATTTTTTAGTGACACACCAACGGCTAAACAATGGTTAGAGAAAGAATTAGTTTCCTTATAATTGTTTTTAAAAATAGTGTGCTATTAAAGCGTTTTTTGCGCATTTTGAAAGCCAAAGTATTGTTATTTTAGTGTTCTCTTGAATATATACTTTTCTGGATATTTATTTGAGCTGAACTGAACTACTCTTAAACTTATTAGTTTGCGGCTAAGTTAAAATGAGCACTTGTTGTGTTTCTGCGTTTATCGACTAATGTTTAGCGACCAATTATTTTTTATGAGTGACTTAAGCTGGCAGAAATAGTTTACTGTTGTCTATCGTCTATTTTTTAACTATCTATTTTGACGCGAGTAAGGCGTTAGGTGATTTTATGTTTACAGAGAATCCAGAAGACTTTATCTATAATTCATCGATTGGTATTCATGCTGTATCGCCAGAAGGTATTATTGTTTATGCCAATGAGTGTGAGCTTGAAGTGTTAGGTTATACAAAAAATGAATATATAGGGCATCACATCTCAGAGTTTCAGATAGATGAAAGCTGTTTAGCGGACATGATGACACGTTTGAGCGATTTTGATATATTGAAAAATTATCCTGCAAGAGTTCAAGGCAAAGATGAAATTAAATATATTATCTACAACTCTAGTGTTTACGAAGAAGATGGCGAATTTAAGCATACGCGTTGTTATGGAACTGAAGTAGAAAAGGTCATTTATGATGTTTTCTTTAAACATTTTGATTTCTAACGTTAGTATTGAGAGGCAATAGCGTCTCCAAGTTGTACAAAATATTGTGGCTGTTTTGCAGTGCAGTGCTTTAATCAGTTCTTTTTATGTCTGCTATTTTCCCCATCAGCTTCTATTTGCTCGAGAAGCTGAGCGGTTTAGCGTATCCTACTCACCATTAAGTTTATTGTTATTTATTATTTATTATGAACATTGAAGTAAAAAATATTCCCGTTCCCGAAGTCACCTGTGCAAATTGCCAGGCATGTTGCTGTAGTTTAGAAGTTAGAATTATTTCAGATACTGGTGTGCCTCATCGGCATATCTATATTGATGACCATGGACACGAATCAATGTTACGACTTGATGATGGTCTGTGCTCAGCGTTAAACAGAGATACATTATTGTGTTCTATTTACGAAAATAGACCTTGGGTTTGTCGAGAATTTGAGATGGGTTCATACGAATGTATCGACGAAAGAACAGAAAAGCTCTATACCTCTTAAAATAGTTAACTGTTTATTTTATCATAATAAAAAACCCCTAATAATTAATATTAGGGGTTTTGTTTTTATACAGTATTATGATAAATAAGCGGTTAACTTACCTTATCAGCCACCACTCATTGATTAACCATTACTCACTTCTTCAAAGTCTGCGTCAATAACATCTTCGTTTTTAGCACTATCATTAGCCGCATCACCTTGAGGCTGCTCTGCTTGTGATTGTGAAGCTTGCATTATTTTACTGTGCGCTTCTTGTAATGCTTTTTGTCGCATTTCTATAGCCGCTTTATCATTACCATTAACGGCCATTTTTAATTGCTCAATTAATGTTTTAAGCTCGGCTTGTTGATCTTCATTCAAGCTAGTCATTGACGTTTGTACCGTATGAATCAATTGATCGGCTTGGTTGCGTTGTTCAACTAACTCACGTTTTTGCTTATCTTCAGTAGCGTGCTTCTGGGCATCGTCGACCATGCGATTAACTTCATCTTCAGTTAAACCACTTGATGCCGTAATTTTAATACTTTGCTCTTTACCGGTTGCTTTATCTTTTGCTGAGACATTTAAAATACCATCTGCATCAATATCAAAAGTGACTTCAACTTGCACCGAGCCACGAGGGCCGGGGTTAATATCTGTTAAGTTAAATTGACCTAACGATTTATTATCTGTTGCCATTTCACGCTGACCTTGCAATACATGCACAGTTACCGCCGCTTGATTATCTTCGGCTGTAGAGAATGTTTCAGAAGCACGTGTTGGTATCGTAGTATTTTTATCGATAAGCTTAGTCATTACACCGCCTAAAGTTTCAATACCTAGTGATAATGGCGTTACATCAAGTAATAACACATCACCGACCGTTCCTGATAACACACCTGCTTGAATCGCTGCACCAATAGCCACTGCTTCATCGGGGTTAACATCTTTACGCGGCTCTTTACCAAAGAAGGTTTTAACTGCTTCTTGTACTTTTGGCATACGTGATTGACCACCTACCAAAATAATTTCATCAATATCACCTTTACTTAAGCCAGCATCTTTAAGTGCTTGGTCACATGGAGCGATAGTCTTTTTCACTAAGTCATCAACCAAAGACTCTAATTTTGCTCGGGTAATTTGTACGTTTAAATGTTTAGGACCACTAGCATCAGCAGTAACATACGGTAAGTTTACGTCAGTTTGTAATGCTGATGACAACTCTATTTTTGCTTTTTCAGCCGCTTCTTTAATACGCTGTAACGCTAATGGGTCTTGGTGAATATCAATACCACTTTCTTTTTTAAATTCATCAGCAAGGTAGTTAATCAGGCGTAAATCAAAGTCTTCGCCACCTAAAAAGGTATCACCATTGGTTGCTAATACTTCGAATTGTTTTTCGCCGTCTACATTAGAAATTTCAATAATTGAAATATCGAAGGTACCGCCACCTAAATCATAAACCACCACTTTTTGGTCAGCTTTGTTATTTTTATCAACGCCGTAGGCTAATGCCGCAGCTGTTGGTTCATTAATAATACGCTTGACATTAAGTCCAGCAATTTTACCTGCATCTTTGGTTGCTTGGCGTTGTGAATCATTAAAATAAGCAGGGACAGTAATAACCGCTTCGGTAACCGTTTCACCTAAATAGGCTTCAGCATCTTTTTTCAATTTACGTAAAATTTGCGCTGATACTTCTTGTGGTGATAATTTTTTACCATTAACTTCAACCCAAGCATCACCATTGTCTGCTTTGACAATTTTATAAGGGGCTAACTTAATATCTTTTTGTACTTCTTTATCATCAAATTTACGACCGATTAAACGTTTAATCGCAAATAATGTATTTTTAGAGTTGGTAACGGCTTGTCTTTTTGCCGGTTGGCCCGCTAATGTTTCCTCGTTTGCATAAGCAACAATTGACGGAGTGGTGCGGCTACCCTCAGCATTTTCAATAATTTTAGCAACGCCACCTTCCATAACTGCTACACATGAATTTGTTGTACCTAAATCTATACCAATAATCTTAGACATAATAATTACCTATTATTTATTAAAAAAGGTCTAATGCTTTATGGTCATTATCCAGCAAGCAGTTTGACCGTATAAACAAACTAACGTGATGTTTTAACGTTAGGCGTTTGGTTAGTGGCGCTATAATACCTAAGGTCATAAAATGCTTCTGTCACAAATATGACAGTATCGATCATTTTATAATTTTTATATTATCTCGGCTTTATAAGTTAAAAGTCAGTAGATTAACGTGAGAAATAGTATTGAAATTTAAAAAGCAACATTGTCTTTTGCTCTATAGATACAAAGAGTAGAATAAAACTATTCTTACCCGCTATGGCTTAAATACTACTCTTATGAATAAAGACGCTACTCATCTACCTCAAAAAGCCAGCCCAGTTTTAGTAAAGCAAGCTAATATTTTTGCAGATTTACCGGCGAAGTTAATTGAAGATTTTCAACAAGAGTTTCAGCTTGATGAATGGTACAAAGGTGATTACTTTAATCCGGCTTTACTTACTCAGCGATTTTTTGTGGTGATTAGCGGTAGTTTAGAAATTAAACAAAGTAATCCAGAAACGGGCAGAGAAGCCACTTTAGATATGCTTTATGCGGGTGACTGTTTTGACTTAATGGTGCTGTTAGACGATCAACCACATGAGGTTATTGTTTCACCTTTAACAACGGTAAAGTTATTGTCAGTGAAACTTTCCACCATGCGGCATTGGTTGTGGACGTATCCAGAGTTTAACCAGCAATTTATGCCTTACTTAGCGAAAAAAATGCGTGAAAAAGAACAACAAGCCAGTAGCCTAGTTTTACACGATGTTACCACACGTTTAAGCCGTATTATTTTAGAACATATTAATAAAATTAAGTTTTATAACGGCACAATAGAAGCAGAGCATCAACATCATTTGGTTAACGGTTTAAACGATGAAACCTTAGCGCGGATGACTGGCTCAGTTAGGCAAGTGATTAATAAGCAGTTACAACACTGGAAAAAAGAAGGTACGCTTGACAAAAAACGTAATCAATTGATTATTAAAGATTTAGAGGCTTTAGTGAAAGAAGCTAAATATACAGAAACTTTACCTAACGCCCCTTTTTTTAAACCCTAAAGACAAAATTATCGATAATTAATAGGGTAGCCGGTGTGTCTACATTGGTTGTTTTACCTGATTTTTCAATTTCGTATTGGATTATCAAATCATTTTCAACGATTGCATCGACATGTTTTTTAAGAAGCAGTGATAGACGAGCAATAGATTGCTATTACTACTTGAGACCACACTATTTGCATAAGCCTGTTTAATATAGCTGCTGATAAACAGCCATCATCATCGCTTTTATAGCGCCGATATTTAAATATTGGCTTTTTATCGTATTGAAAAATGGTCTTCACAATAACACGATTATTTGTCGATTTTTAGCATCACTAGTTAGCTGTTTTTATTTATCTATCTATTCAATATTCTATTGAATTTAAGTTATTATTTCCTCATTTATTTCCTCATTTATTTGCTTATCGTCATGGGTGTTAGTTTACGCATTCGTAAGTGTCTTTATGATACTGGTATACCTCTGCCAAAGACCTTGAGTCGGCTGTGCACTAAAGTGCTATTGCTTGTTTAAGGTACTTTCATTCATTATCTAACCCACTATTTATTTTGGTTAATATTATGTCTACTCTCAAATGTTTAACTTCATTATCGATATCACTGACGCTAGTATTTAGCTTGTTTAGTCAAAATTCTTATGCTCAATTAACTGAGTTAAAAGATTTCAGTGATAATCCAGGCAACCTAACGGCAAGTTATTTTTCACCGGTAACCGCTAAGCCTAATATCGTTGTATTACTTCATGGCTGCGCGCAAGAGGGAAAAGAATTGGCGAGGCAAAGTGGTTTGCTTGGTTTAGCACAACAGCATAATTTTGCCTTGTTAATTCCTCAGCAAAGCCTAGAAAATAATATTAAGGGTTGTTTTAATTGGTATTCTGCTAGTGATTACGCTACAGAAACCGGTGAAAATTTATCAATAAAAAATATGATATTGGCCTTAAAGAAACAGCTGGTTGGGCAAAATATCTATATTTTAGGCTTATCTGCTGGTGGCGCTATGTCAAGCAGTTTATTAGTTAATTATCCTGAACTTTTTACTGCGGGGGCAATCGTTGCTGGCATTCCATTTCCTTGTGCCGATGGTTTAATTACCGCTATTTCTTGTATGAAAAACGGCCCATCACAAACGGCAGATGAACTTACATTATTAGTTCAAAAATTAAATCCAAATCAAAAAGTATGGCCAAAATTATCTATATGGACAGGAGATAATGATGCGATTGTTAATCCGTTGAATGCGATTACCTTAGCTGATCATTGGGCTACGTTATCAGGAGTAACGTTAATACCCCAAGTAAAAGCTAAAGCAGGTTACACCCGTAAATCCTGGGGAGATAAGCAAGAAAAAGTTCAGGTAGAGTTAATGACTATCGCTAATGTAGGTCATGGCATTATGGTTAATCCGAAAGAAGTTAATGGTGGAGAAACAGCCAACTACTTACTTGAATCTCCTATTAGTACCGCTAAACACATTGTTGACTTTTGGCTCTTGGCTTCAACAAAAAATAACGCACCTTAAATATAATCCTTAATAAACAACGACTTGGTTGTGGTACTATAGTGCTAATTATTTTTGTTAAATTATCAAGTAGAGTGTAAATAGTTGTAATAACAACGTGACTAAAATTGGGGTTCAAAAGAACAAGTAAGACAACAAAATACAAAATATAAAA
>NZ_JACGVN010000013.1:0-137341 GCF_014077245.1 Colwellia sp. BRX8-9 | reverse complement strand
GCTTCGGCTTCGGCTTTTGCCGCTGCTTTACGCTCAGCTTCTGCTTCAGCTTTTGCTGCAGCAACTGCTTTACCATTTTCTGCTTCTTTAGCATCAGCAATTGCTTTTGCTTCAGCAGCTGCTTGAGCGGCAATTTCAGCTTCTGCTGCTACTTTAGCTTCAGCTTCTGCTTGCTGTTGTTCTTCAACTTCGCTGCGCTTAACATAAGTGCGTTTTTTACGCACTTCAACATTAACTGACTTAGCTTTACTGCCATGTCCCATCGTTAACGTTGATTTAGATTTACGGTTAAGCGTCATTTTTAATGGTCCGGCTGTTGAGTCGTCACCATGTTGCTTTTTCAAGTGGTCTAACAATGCTTCTTTTTCATCTTGTGATACGGAATCGGTCGCGGATTTATTCACGCCAGAGTCAGCCAATTGGCTAACTAAGCGGTCCACCGGTGTACCAATTTCTTGAGCAAGTTCTGCTACAGTTGTGTTTGACATCTACTATATTCTCCCGGGAATTATTCTTCGTTAAACCAACAAATATTACGCGCAGCCATAATTAACTCGCCCGCTTTGGTTTCATCTAATTCTTCAATATCGGCAATTTCGTCAACGCCTTGTTCAGCTAAGTCTTCAAGGGTAATTACACCACGACTTGCTAATACAAATGCTAAGTGACGTTCTAAACCGTCTAGCGCTAATAAATCAGCTGCTGGTTCTGCATTTTCAAGAGATTCTTCACTTGCTAATGCACGAGTCGTTAATGCCGCTTTGGCACGTTCACGAAGCGCTTCAACAATATCTTCATCCATACCGTCAATTTCTAACATTTCAGCTGCTGGTACGTAAGCGATTTCTTCTAACGTAGCAAAACCTTCTTCTGCTAATAAGTTAGCAAAATCATCATCGATATCTAAGTTATCTGTAAACAATGAAATAACTTTATCGTTTTCGGCTTGATGCTTCTCGTTCATGTCAGCAACAGTCATCACGTTTAATTCCCAGCCAGTTAATTGGCTAGCTAAACGGATATTTTGACCACTACGACCAATGGCCATCGCTAAATTGCCTTCTTCAACCGCAATATCCATGGTGCCTTTGTCTTCATCAACAATAATTGATGCAACTTCAGCTGGAGCCATTGCGTTGATAACATATTGTGCTGGGTTATCGTCATATAAAACGATATCAACACGTTCACCACCAAGCTCAGTTGAAACGGCTTGCACACGTGAACCACGCATACCAACACAAGCACCTACTGGGTCAATACGCTTGTCATTAGATTTTACAGAAATCTTTGCACGTGAACCTGGATCGCGAGCAGCGCCCTTAATTTCTAGCATCTCTTCGCCAATTTCTGGCACTTCTACGCGGAAAAGTTCAATTAACATTTCAGGCTTAGAACGAGTCACTAATAATTGTGCGCCGCGCGTTTCTGTTTTAATTTCGTATAACAAACCACGAACACGATCCCCTGGACGGAATGTTTCACGAGGTAACATATCGTCACGGTAGATAACCGCCTCTGCATTATTACCTAAATCAATAATGATGCTATCGCGACTGGCTTTTTTAACAACACCTGTCACTAGTTCGCCAATTTGTTCTTGGTAAGCTTCAACAATAAGAGCACGTTCTGCTTCACGAATTTTTTGAACAATAACTTGTTTTGCTGTTTGCGTAGTTACACGGTCAAATTTAACTGATTCAATTTGATCTTCAATGTAATCGCCTAACTGCAACTCTTCATTGTCGTACTGTGCAGCTGACAAACTCATTTCTGCAAATGGGTTTTCTGCTACGGCGTCATCGGCAACAACCAACCAACGTCGGAAAGTATCAAATTCACCATTAGTACGGTCAATAGCAACACGAACAATAATGTCACCTTCATATTTTTTCTTTGTTGCTGTTTCTAAAGCGGTTTCCATTGCTTCAAAAATGCTCTCACGGGGTAATGCTTTTTCGTTAGATACGGCATCTACAACCAGTAATATTTCCTTACTCATGCTACTTAGCCTTTTTAATCGTTTCTGAACAGTTCAACTATTTATGTAATGACGTTGAACAACTACGTATTTTTATTTTATTGTTATTATTTGCTTAGCTTTTTTTATTATGATTAAAAACCAAATTGCCCTTAACAATATTACCAAGCACTAATTCATAGTCTTCACTGTCGACCGTTACTACTAAAGTATCGTTTTCAACGGCAGCTAAGCGACCTTTAAATTTGCGGCGACCGTTTAATGGTATAGATAATTTTACTTCAATAATTTCACCAATCACTGCTTCATAGTGTGGTTTATCAAATAACGGTCGGTCTAAACCGGGTGACGAAACTTCTAAATTAAACTCACTGCCGATAGGGTCTTCAACGTCAAGAATAGCGCCTACTTGACGGCTAACTTCAGCACAATCATCAACATCAATGCCATTCTCATGGTCGATAAACAAACGTAATACTGAGTTATTACCAGCACTAATATACTCAATGCCTAATAATTCCTTACCAACTTCTTCAACAGCAGGACGTAACATGTCTGTTAATTTATGTTCAAACTTAGCCAATCATTTTCTCCAAATAAAATCTTACTTTGTCTTCATGTATCAACATCCAGATACAAAAAAAGGGCTTATAGCCCAGCAATTCTTAAAGCTTATCGTGCTGAACAAATGTCCCAGATACGAAAAAGCCCCAATACGCGGGGCTTATTACACTGAACCCACGATGTTGATTTAACCTAGTGACTTATAAAATAAGCCGTCAAATCGATACAACAATATAAAATTATCTTCTAACTTTGCTTTAAGCAATAGCCAAAAAATTAATTTCAGTGAAATATTGTTATATTTAAGCTAGGTCAATTATATAGCGACTACCGCCGAATCGCAAGCCTAATTGATAGGATAAGCAATAAAACCTTAAGTTATAGAACTCATTAACGCCTACATTATATATCGCTCTAAATAACAGTAAGTTAGTAATTTTTTATCAAGCATGCTATAAATTGAAGTAGGCCTAACTTTTCAGTAAATCAACATATTATGTATAGCTATTCTCAATTATTAATGCGCAACGTCATTTTAGGGATGTTTTTTAATATTCTTATTGTTGTTATGGTGAGTTATTTCTTTGCTACCTCACTCTCGAGTAAGCAATTAATGATGCAAAACTCTATTTCAGCTATTATCGACGCATCAGATAAGACCAACCAATTAGAACAAGTTAAACACTTAGTTAATCTAGCTGATTTTCAATTATTTTCCCTACAACAACAAAACAAAGAAATAGTTAATTATAAAGTAGAAAACACCAACCTGCTTGTCTCTTATATTTCCCCACCCATAGTCGTATTTACTCACCCATCTAATACGACCGTTAGTTATCAAATAAACAGTAATGATGCCGCGACATTGATCTTTAAAATAATGCTGGTATCTATTTTAGCCAGCCTTATCATTATTGTTATTGCTTGTACGTTAAGTGTTAAACACACTAAAAAGCTTGTTTTTGTGGTTAACAACAAAATAAAACAGGGTATTGCTCAAGTTATATCGATGAATAAACTTGAGGCTGGTGATGAAATTATCGACATGCCTGAATTAACTCATGGACTAAAAAAAGTCGAGGCATTACTTTCCGCGCATGTTAATGATGCCAGTGCACTTGAAAAGCAAGCTTATATAGAACCTCTTACAAAATTAGAAAACCGTAATCGCTTTATTCAGTTTTTTGCTAATGATGAAAACCAGGTTGAATTTGGTGTCTTAGCGATAACACGCTGTTCTGAACTGCAAACGATAAATCAAATACACGGTTACAGTGAAGGTGATAATTATATTTGCAAAGTTGCCGACATTATCAAAAGCGTTACTGCAACCTACCGAGGTGCAAATGTTTATCGACTTAATAGTTCTGACTTTGCCACTTTGCTTCCTAACGTAACATTAAAAGAAGCTGAAAACGCTGCGAATGAAATATCCAGTAAGTTTAACGCTTACCAACAATCATCAGATTTAGATTCAGTTGGCTACACTGGGTTAGTCTATTTCGAGAAAGACAAACCACTTGGCGAATTACTGGCACTCGCTGATACCGGCATCAGTATTGCACAAACTCAACAACTAAATTCTTGGTATTCGCAAAGCGACAGTGACATTTTACATAGCTCTAGTGCGAATTATGGCAACCAAAATTGGCGTCAAGAAATAGACAGCGTATTAGAAAACCAACGGGTTAAATTACTTGTCCAACCGATAAAACCTAATAGCCGTAACAATAAAGTCTATGGTGAAATTCTTGCCCGCTTTTTAAATTCAACTGATGAAATGTTACCCACCGCTTCTTTTATAGCTATGGCGGAAAAGCTTGATAAAATGATGGCTGTTGACAAAATGATTATCGAAAAAGTGATCAGTGAAATTAAAACAAAAAATTTACATGACCAATTTTTTGGCATCAACATCAGTTCACGTAGTATTCATGACGAACATTTTTTAATTTGGCTTGAACGTCGTTTATTGAAAGAAGCAACTATTGCTGCGAAATTGATCTTTGAGATAACGGAATACGGCCTCCAACAAAACATTAAAACCAGTAAGCGTTTTATTGATATGATCCACAGAGTCGGTTCTCGTATTACTGTTGAGCGTTTTGGTGTGGGTTTAACCTCTTTTAAATTTTTCCGCGACCTTAAACCTGACTTTATTAAAATGGATAGTACTTATACACGTGATATTGATGATGATAAAAACAACCAGTACTTCATCAGATTAATGGTCGATCTTGCTCATCGTCTCAGTATCACTGTTCTAGCTGAAAGTGTTGAAAGCCAAGAAGAAAAGTTTACTTTAGAAAAATTATTTATCGATGGTTGCCAAGGTTTTTATTTAGGAAAGCCTGAAGCGATTTAATTGAGTATAACTTAAAGCTAAACGTTCCATCTTAATAAAGGCCAAGCATGGCAAGAAGATAGTGCATATGCAATAAAAATTAAGGCATTGAGCGGTTGTCATCTGGCTAATAAAGTCGGATAATAGCGTGAATTATCTCATAAAATTAATTTTCAAATGACAGATTATCTACTGCTGTTAGTTAGCACAGTATTAGTCAATAACTTTGTTCTCGTAAAGTTCCTAGGTTTATGCCCATTTATGGGGGTGTCTTCACGTACTGAAACTGCAATCGGTATGTCATTTGCCACCACCTTTGTAATGACTATTGCTTCGTTACTCAGCTACATCGTAAATACCTATATTCTTACTCCTCTGGGACTCGAATATCTAACAACTATGATGTTTATTTTAGTCATTGCTGTTGTTGTACAATTTACCGAAATGGTCGTACATAAAACCAGTGCCAACTTATACCGTTTACTGGGTATTTTCTTGCCTTTGATTACCACTAATTGCGCGGTATTAGGTGTTGCTTTATTAAATATTTATGAGCAACATAATTTTCTTGAGTCGATTGTTTATGGCTTTGGCGCGGCTGTCGGTTTTTCTCTTGTACTTATTATGTTTTCAGCGATGCGCGAAAAACTTGCTAATGCTGATATCCCAAAACCTTTTAAAGGTTCCGCTATCGCTATGATAACCGCTGGCTTAATGTCACTTGCCTTTATGGGTTTCACTGGATTGGTGAAGTTGTAATGACCACCCTATTAGCAATACTAGTACTTGGCTGTATGGCATTAGTCTTTGGCGCCATTCTTGGCTTTGCCTCTGTAAAATTTCACGTTGAGGGCGACCCTCTTGCCGAGCAGGTTGATGCTATTTTACCACAAACGCAATGTGGCCAATGCGGTTACCCCGGTTGTAAACCTTATGCTGAAGCAGTCGCTAACGGTGAGGCTATTAACAAATGCGCACCTGGCGGCGAAGATACCATCAAAAAAATAGCAGACTTAATGGGGGTTGAACCACCACCTCTTGACGAAAACCATGATACAGACAATTCTCCTAAAGTTGCTTTTATTATTGAAGAAGACTGTATTGGTTGTACTAAATGTATTCAAGCTTGTCCTGTTGATGCAATCTTAGGTACGACCAAACAGATGCACACTATAATAGCCGACGAATGTACTGGCTGTGACTTATGTATAGACCCTTGTCCGGTTGATTGCATAATAATGATACCTATCGCTAAAACACCACAAAACTGGCAATGGGATCTTAATAATATACCTGTGGTACAGCTTGATTAGGTGAGGATTCGTGGGATCAGTTATTGAACGTATAAAGCGCGCTAATTTTTGGACTTTTCATGGCGGTATACATCCACCAGAACAGAAGTTCTTAACCACTGATAAGCCTATCAGAGCGGTTAGCATACCTGAACAGCTAATACTGCCATTACAGCAACACATAGGTATTGCTGCAGATTTACGGGTAAAAGTAGGTGATAAAGTACTTAAGGGGCAAGCACTCACCCAGAGTATGCATCCTATGGCTGTTCCTATTCACGCTCCTACGAGTGGCACTATTACTGCCATTAAAAATGCCGTTATTGCTCATCCCTCAGGCCTAAGCGAATTATGCTTATTTATTAAGCCAGACGGAGAAGATACATGGCAAGAACGTCATATATGTACTGATGTAAGTAAATTAAGCCATAATGAAATAATTGATAAAATTTCCTCAGCCGGTATATCAGGCATGGGCGGTGCTGGTTTTCCTACACAAGTTAAAATAAGTACTAGAGACAAAATACAATTCCTTATTATTAATGCCGCTGAATGTGAACCTTATATTAGTGCTGACGATTTATTAATTCGCGAGCACAGCCCATCAATTCTTGATGGCATTAATATACTTGACCGTCTTCTTTCACCAGAACATATCCTCATTGGTATTGAAAATAATAAACCTGAAGCGATAAAAGTACTTCAGCAAGCAACCGCTAATAATGAAAGAATTCAAGTGTGTGTAGTGCCAACTAAATATCCTACTGGCGGTGAAAAACAGTTAATTCAAATATTAACAGGTCAAGAGGTTCCTTCAGGCGTTTTCCCAAGTTCTATGGGTATTGTTATGCAAAACATTGCCACTTGCTTTGCGATAGCTGATGCGGTAATAAACGATATTCCATTAATTAAGAGAGTGGTCACTGTCAGTGGCCAAGCTTTACAGAAGCCACAGAATGTCTGGTCATTACTCGGCACCCCCGTAGGCTTCTTGATCGAACAATGTGGTTACCCCAATAAAGATAAAAAGCATATCATTATGGGTGGTCCAATGATGGGCTATAGCTTACCCACAGATCAAGTTCCCGTTGTAAAAACAACCAATTGTATACTTGCACCGAGTGAGCAGGAAATATCATCACCTTATTCAACCGGCACAAAAGAGGTTGAGTGTATCAGATGTGGCCAGTGTAGTGATGTCTGCCCCAGCCAATTGTTACCACAAGAGTTACAGTGGAGCGCTAAAGCAAAAGATCACCAACAACTTGATAAATTAAACTTATTTGATTGTATTGAATGTGGTGCTTGTGCCTATGTTTGTCCGAGCCAGATCCCCTTGGTGCATTATTACCGAGTAGCAAAATCTGAAATTCGTCAACAAAAACAACTTGATCTAAAAGCTGAACATGCAAAGGTAAGATTTGAAGCACGAAAAGAGCGTTTAGCCAGAGATAAAATAGCACGAGAAGAAAAACATAAAGCAGCAGCAGAAGCACGTAAAGCGCGGATGAACTCAGGTACCAGCGAAGCAAAAACAGAAAAATCAGCGGTTGCTGCCGCCTTAGCTAGAGTTAAAGCAAAAAAAGCTCAACAAACCCAAGGTAGTGAAAATGTCACTGCACAGACAGAAGCACCATCGGTAGAAAATGAACAAAAAAGTCAAGTGAGCGCAGCTATTGCAAGAGCGAAAGCGAAAAAGCTAGCAGCTCAACAAAATACGGCAACTTATAAATCAGAACCACAAAGTGCGCTGGGAGATGTTCCACCGGCAATTGATGATAAAAAAGCTAAAATTGCCAATGCTGTTGCAAAGGCGAAAGCCCGTAAGCTAGCTGAAAAAAATAAGAATAGCGCAGATGATAGCGACATAACCCTTGATAATATCATTGTTAACGAAGCAGACGCACAAGCAAACCAGGCTGACATGGTCGTTCCTGCTGATGATAAAAAAGCTAAAATTGCCAAGGCGGTTGCAAAAGCTAAAGCCCGCAAGCTTGCTGAAAAAAATACGAATAGCGCAGATGATAGCGACTTAACCCTTGATAATAACATTGTTATCGAAGCAGACGCACAAGCAAACCAGGCTGATATGCTCGTTCCAGCTGATGATAAAAAAGCTAAAATTGCCAAGGCGGTTGCAAAAGCTAAAGCCCGTAAGCTAGCTGAAAAAAATAACAATAGCGCAGATGATAGCGACTTAACCCTTGATAATAACATTGTCATCGATACCGACGCACAAGCAAACCAGGCTGATATGCTCGTTCCAGCTGATGATAAAAAAGCTAAAATTGCTGCAGCAATTGCAAAGGCGAAAGCCCGTAAACTTGCCCAGCAACAATCAAAATCAACGGCTAATACTAGCGAAGAAAAAACCAACAAACCCGTAAAATCAGAGTTGACGTAAAATTATGGCCTTTTGGATAGCAAGCTCACCACATAATCATGTTCAAAGTGAAACATCATCAATAATGCGTATGGTCATTTACGCCACTATTCCCGGTGTATTTGCCCAGTGGTATTTTTTTGGCTGGGGTAATTTAATCCATATATCACTCGCTGTGATCACCGCATTAATAGCAGAATTTACCGTTTTATCTTTACGGGAGAAAAATATCAAGGCGCAACTATTTGATGGCAGCGCTATTTTAACGGCGGTATTACTGGGGATTAGTTTACCCGCCATAGCGCCGTGGTGGATCACTGTTATCGGTGTATCTTTTGCCATTATTGTCGTAAAGCAACTATACGGTGGTCTAGGTCATAACCCTTTCAACCCTGCAATGGCAGCTTATGTCATGCTATTGATTTCATTTCCGGTACAAATGACATCGTGGTTACCGCCACTTGAACTAATGACCTTACCGTTAAATTTTGTTGATACACTCTCTGTAATCTTTAGTAGCTTTACCATTGATGGCTATTCTGTTGAGCAACTAAGAACACATGTCGACGGTTATACCATGGCAACCCCCCTAGATACGGTAAAAACAAACCTAACACTGGGCTTAAACATTGCAGAAAGTATGACAAGTCCCGTCATTGGTGAAAATTTTGGAGTGGGTTGGGAATGGGTTAGTGCTGGGTTTTTACTCGGTGGTCTATTTTTAATAGGCAAAAAAACAATTCATTGGGCAACACCCGTTAGCTTTTTAGCAAGCATATTTGTTTGTTCATTAATTGCTTTTTTATATAGCCAAGATACTAACGCTTCAACACTCTTCCATTGGTTTAATGGTGCATGTATGTTTGGCGCATTCTTTATTTTAACGGACCCAGTTTCCGGCGCTACTAGTATTAAAGGCCGAATCGTTTTTGGCGCATTAGCAGGCTTTTTAGTCTTTATTATTAGAAAATACGGCGGTTACCCTGATGGCGTCGCGTTTGCAGTGCTAATTTGTAACATGGCTGCTCCACTAATAGATCAATACACACGCCCCCGTACTTATGGGCATAATATTTCATCAAGTAAAGCAGGCAAAGAATAATGGTCCTTTCTCTTACCAGTGCAGTCAGTAAAAATGCCAGGATCCTCGCTTTATTTGCTATTGCTTGCACGGCAATTGTTGGCGTGGTTCATTCACTCACCAAAGATCAAATTATCTTGCAGCAACAACAAGACTTATTACGTAATTTAAACAGTATCATTGCCAAAAATAGCTACAACAATGTTATCTATAAAGACTGCTTCATTTTACCTAACGAGGCATTAGGCACAGTTAACCCACCAAAAGTTTACCGTGCAAGAAATGATAATAGCCCTGTTGCTGCAGCAATTACCACCGTTGCACCAGATGGATACAGTGGCAATATAGAGCTTATTGTTGCCATCAATATCGATGGTAGCATAAGCGGTGTTAGAACATTAAAACACCAAGAAACGCCTGGACTAGGCGATAAAATTGAAGAGAAAAAAAGTGATTGGATCAATAGTTTTACCGGTAAAAAGCTCATTGATAAAAATGATAATCGTTGGTTAGTAAGAAAAGATGGCGGCATGTTTGACCAGTTCACCGGCGCGACAATAACCCCACGTGCTGTGGTCAAAGCAGTACGTAAATCCGTTAATTATTTTAACGCTCACCAAGATGAATTATTTGAAGCAGCGAGTAATTGTTCAAATCAAGATGTTGCTAAGGGAGCTTAATCGTCATGAAAATTAACGATGAATATAAAGAATTAGCTTGGCAAGGTTTATGGAAGAACAATCCGGGTATAGTACAGCTTTTAGGATTGTGTCCATTATTAGCCGTAACATCGACCCTAACCAATGCTATTGGTTTGGGCTTAGCGACCTTATTTGTTCTAATTTGTTCAAATACTACCGTATCGGCAATACGAAAATGGGTACCTAAAGAAATTAGGATCCCTATTTTTGTTTTAATTATTGCTTCTTTTGTTACCTGTGTGCAATTATTAATGAATGCCTATACTTTTGGCTTATATCAATCACTTGGCATATTCTTACCCTTAATTGTTACTAACTGTGCCATTATTGGTAGAGCGGAGGCATATGCCTCTAAAAACCCAATTAAACAAGCAAGCTTTGACGGTTTAATGATGGGCTTAGGCTTTTTATTAATATTGATGTTGTTGGGTGCAGTAAGAGAAATACTTGGCCAAGGAACGCTGTTTGATGGCGCTAATTTATTACTTGGCGAATGGGCAAGTATATTACGTATTGAAGTATACACCCTCGATAGTCAATTTTTACTCGCCATACTACCCCCAGGTGCTTTTATCGTCATGGGCTTATTTATAGCTTTAAAAAACGCCATTGATGATCGAGTAGCAGCCGCTAAGCCTAAAACAGAAAGTAAGGAAATTGAACGAGTTCGTGTCAATTTTGATGAAAAATAATAATAAAAGAATAACGCCATGAATAAAGTACAACGTTTAGAAATATTAACTCGGTTACGAGACAATAATCCACACCCAACCACTGAACTTAATTTTTCTTCACCTTTTGAGTTGCTTATTGCTGTGCTGCTTTCAGCACAATCGACTGATGTTGGTGTTAACAAAGCCACAGCAAAGCTTTATCCTGTTGCTAATACCCCTCAAGCTATACTTGATTTAGGCCTTGATGGCTTGAAGTTTTATATAAAAACAATTGGTTTATTTAATACTAAAGCGGCAAACACGCTAAAAACATGCCAAATGTTAGTTGATTTACATAATGGCGAAGTCCCCAAAGAAAGAGCGGCACTAGAAGCCTTGCCTGGGGTTGGCAGAAAAACAGCAAATGTTGTTTTAAACACTGCTTTTGGCCAACTAAAAGATAACGAAGGTAAGTACTTTATTGCAGTAGACACCCATATTCAAAGACTGGCAAATCGTACCGGTTATGCGAAAGGGAAAACAGTTGAAGAAACCGAAAAAAATATTATTAAAAACACACCAAGAAAAACAGAGTTTTTTTATAACTTGCATCACTGGTTCATTCTGCATGGTCGTTATACTTGTATAGCAAGAACCCCCCGTTGTGGTTCTTGTATAATAGAAGATTTATGTAGTTTTAAAGAGAAAACCAGTTAATTCGTTCTCAGTTATTATCAGTGTATAGCCGTTAGTTATAAATTTATATACTTGTTGTATATCCGCAAAAACTCACCACTTTCCTTGATTTTAGTTAACCCTAAATTAAAATCATCTCGAATTTTTTTATCTCTAAATACGGGACGATAGTCCATTGGTTTATCTATAGTAAGTTTGTGCTCGGTAATTTCTTGGCTATCTAGACCATGCATTAAATTAAGTTTCTTTACAAAATATCTAAAGATATAACGATCGCTTACTACCACATCATAGCGCCCAAAATACAGTAACTTCACTTGTGTTAGTTGGTCGCTAACGCCATAAAACCTACTGTCTTCTTTTACTTTTTTTAGCCATTTAGGGTAGCGTTTATCTGCTCCTTGAAAAGAAACCACATTCAACGAATCTAAATCTTTAGGCCTTTCCAGTAAAATATTTTTATTCTTTAAAGTAATAAATACATTGTCATAGATTACAGCTGCCTTGGCATAAAAACCGCCTTGTGATTTCAAGTTTACCCCCATATCTCCCATGACTGCATTAACTAAATTATTGGTGAAAGCATAAGGAATTCGTCCTAATGGAAAGTACATTGGCTTTAACGTATGCCCTTTATGAGCTAAGGCGGCTTTAATAATATCTATTTCGATTCCACTATTATCATCTTCAAAAATATAAGGAGGAATTTCTTTACTAAAAGCCATTGATACTTCTGTAGCTTGGCTAATAATAGGCCATAGGAGACTACAGATAATCAAGCTATATGTGAGTGGTATTATTTTTATCATGTCATTAATTTGTTGTAATATTGTTAACAGACTACATAATAATATAAAATAAACTATTGATAATGTCATTTTATTTTTCAGTGGGTGTATTTACTGATATTCGCTTTTAATTAGCATAGTAAATAAAATACTTTCTGTTTATAGTGGCAATTAATGTAATGGTAAATGAATTATTATCTAAACAACAGATGAAGTTTTTGCTGTTTGTAAATCATTACTTTTTATTAGCTAACAATACAAAACAGGTACAAAATGAAATTTTTACACACAATGGTTCGCGTACATGATTTAGATAAGTCACTCAATTTTTATATTAATCAGCTAGGGCTCATTGAAACAAAACGTGTCGATGTACCCAAAGGGAAGTTTTCGTTGATTTTTCTTGCGACAGAAGTTGGCGGCCCTGAAATTGAACTGACCCATAACTGGGATTCTGAAGAAGAATATACCGTTGGCAGAAACTTTGGTCATTTAGCCTTTGAGGTTGCTGACATATATAAAACTTGTGCGGCGCTAATGGCATCAGGCGTTGTTATTAATCGTCCGCCTCGTGACGGTCATATGGCTTTCGTAAAATCTCCAGACGGCATATCTATTGAGTTATTGCAAAAAGATGACGCATTAGCCCCTCAAGAGCCTTGGTTGAGTATGGAGAATCAAGGGAGCTGGTAAAGTAACGGCTTAATTATCTTGTCGATGACATTCACTCGACAAGATATTTAATGTTTACTTGAGTACTGATAATAAATCACTGTGATCATCGGTCCATATTATACGACTCTTTTCGCCAACATTTGGCATTGGCCAGGCACTCGCGTATATTTTAATGCGCACATCATTCAGAAAAAATTCATTATTTGTTACTAGCACCCACTGAACATTATGTTCATTTTCTTTATCGGCTAGCGTTTCTACATAAACAATTTTTTTATCTAATATATCGGCTAAACCACGTACTAAAGGTATTAAATTCAGGTGTGAATTAGAAATGTGTATCGCTAATACGCCATCCTTTTTTAGGTGCTTAAAATAAAGCAGCAATGCTTCTTTTGTTAATAAGTGCTGTGGAATGGAATCACCCGAGAAGGCGTCAATGACTAAGGCATCAAACTGTTGACTCCCAGAATGTTCAAATTGTTGCGTTAAGCTAACCCGACCATCACCTAAAACCACTTCAATGTTGGCAGCAGAATCTTTTAAGTAACTAAAATAGTTATTAGCGGCAAAAATAACCGCAGGGTTTAATTCATAAAATATATAGTGATCAGTTTTATTACCATAAGCAGCTAAGGTACCTGCGCCCAAGCCCACAAATCCGGCATTTATATTTTGAGCACTCCCCTCTTGTAGTCTTTGTTTGGTCAGTTGCTCAAGTGCAAGAGCAACACCGGTATTTTTTCTATAGTAACTTAATGGCGTTTTTTCATTGCCTTTCTCTAATGATTGCGTACCGTGTGATGTTGTTCCATCAATCAAACGACGTTGCACTTTATTATTAACTACTACATCTTTAACACTTAAAATTCCGTAAAAATTGCGTTCACTTGCCACATTAGTTTTAACAAAAAGCGTATTAAGATAAAACAATCCCACGGTAAAACTGACCGCTAAAATAAGATTAGATGCTACCAACCAAGTTTGTGTTTTTATTGCCGTATTTCTTTGTGAATAAATACTCAAAGCTAAAAGAACAAAGACACTAATAATGGCTAAAGGAAACTCTAAAAATTGATCAAAGATATTTTGCGCAATAAAAGCAACAAAGGCACTACCTAAAAAGCCACCCAATGACATAAATAAGTAAAACAAAGTTAACTGCTGAACTTGCGGTTTTAAACGTGCTAATTCCCCATGACAAATCATACACGCACTAAATAATATACAAGCGTAAATAACCACTTGTGAAATAATGTCGAGTTGCGAGCCAATAAAGTACATCAACAAAGCTAAACAAGCCGTGAGTACAAATAGCGCAAACCAATATTCTCTGACATACCACTTAGAGCTGTGAAAACTAATAATAAAAGTCAGTAGGTATAAACACAGCGGCACTATCCATAAAAAAGGCACAGGGGGAATATTTTGTGTCATAGCATTGGTGGACGCCACTAATAAAATAACACCAACCATGGCTAACGCTATCCATAAAACTTTATCCAATAATGTGGTTGTTACGACGCTTTTATCCAACGCTTGCTGAGTACTTTGCTCAACAGAAGTAAAGCTTAATTTTGACATTTTTAATAATAACGTTACCAGTAGTAACGCATAACAACCATACCCGAACGTCCAATAATTTGATTGTTGAGTTGTGGTTAGCAGCGGTTCAAATAGAAAAGGAAAACTGATTAACGCCAGCAAAGAACCTACATTGGATAATGAATACAATTGATAAGGGAGTTTTCCTATTTCGATATAAGTTAACCATCGCTGTATTAACGGGCCCGTTGACGACAAAATAAAATAAGGTAACCCTATCGATACTGTTAATAACAGTAGAATATTTTGAAGTGGCGAACTTGTCTGTGATATATCACCCCAATCTTGAATGCCAATAGGAAGAAATAACACACTGACAAGTAGAAAGACCGAGTGAATAATTAATTGTTTTTTGACAGATTTAACTTGTGTTAAACAGTGAGCGTAAAAATATCCTAATAATAGAAAAGCTTGAAAAAACAATAAACATGCAGTCCAGACAGCTGAACCACCGCCAAAGTATGGCAAAATCAATTTAGCAATAAGGGGTTGTACTTGGAATAATAAAAAAGCACTTAAAAAAATAATCGCCAGATATAGCATTTAATATATTTCTCTTAATCGTCAATCTAACTAGCTAATTGCTGGTTACGCTTGTGTTACCTAATGTGGGCATTTTTTAATCCCCTTTATCATGAGCACGTCATTCTTTCACATCGAGATACATGGATGTATTAATGCCGCGATGTCAAAGAGCGGCCATGTGATCATGACATACTATTCATCCTGAACACGTCATTATTTCACCTCGACATACATGGATTTATTAATACTGTGATGACATGGCTGTCAAAAAGCGGCCATGTCATCATGCATACTGTTCATCCTGAACATAAAAAAAAGCGCTACATAGCGCTTTTTTTTATTTTAAGCTAAATATATATTATTCAGCTTTCGGTTTTGCCTTAGCTTTAGCTTTTGGCTTTGCTTTAGCCTTGGCTTTGGGTTTTACTTTTTTCTTTGCTTCTTCAACCCATTTACCCTCAACATACTTTGCATTCCAGCCCGTTGCTTTAGGTTTTGCGCCATCAGCTTCAGGTGCAAGTTCAGTCATGACATACTGTTCTTTGGTTTTACGACTATAGCGCACAACGGCTAAGTTTCCATCAGGATCCTTAATAGGCGCATCGGCTAAATAATAAAATTTACTCGATATTCTGTCTCTAAAACGCTGTAGCTCTTCAACTTTAGGTGCACGTGTTTCTCTTGAGCGCGGAAAAGTGTTCGCTGCCAAGAAAATACCCGCTGCGCCATCACGTAAAACAAAATGTGCTTCTGATTTTTCACAAAGCAATTCAGGTAGTTGCACAGGATCTTCTTTTGGAGGAGCCGCTTCACCACTTGCTAGTAACTTACGTGTGTTTTTACATTCTGCATTGGTACAATCAAAATATTTACCAAAACGGCCTGACTTAAGCTCCATTTCAGCCTCACAACGATCACATTCTAAAATGGGACCATCGTAACCTTTTATTTTAAACTCGCCGGTCTCAACTTCAATACCATCACAAACAGGGTTATTACCACAAACATGTAGCTTACGCGTTTCGTCAATTAAATAACTGTCCATCGCAGTACTACATTTATCACAGCGTCGCATGGCACGTAATGCATCAGTTTCTTGGTCTTCGACTAATACACTGACCGCTTCTTCGCCAGAAGTAAGGTTCATCGTTTGCGTACAGCGTTCTTTTGGCGGTAAAGCGTAACCAGAACAACCTAAGAAGACGCCAGTAGAAGCAGTACGAATACCCATTTTACGACCACAGGTCGGACAATCAATATCTGTTAATACCGGTTCATTATTACGCATGCCACCTTCTTCAGTAGGCATATCAGCTTGGCTTAACTGTTTAGTGAAATTTTTATAGAAACCGTTAAGGACATCTTTCCAATTAGCTTTACCCTCAGCAACTTCATCAAGCTCTTGCTCCATGTTGGCGGTAAAATCATAATTCATTAAGTCTTTAAAACTTTCAGATAAACTGTCAGTAACAATTTCGCCCATTTTCTCGGCGTAAAAACGTTTTTTATCTAAGCGAGCGTAACCACGGTCTTGAATAGTAGAAATAATTGACGCATACGTTGATGGGCGACCAATTGAACGCTTTTCTAATTCTTTTACTAGTGATGCTTCACCAAAACGAGCTGGTGGTTTAGTAAAGTGTTGCGCTGGATTTAACTGCTCTAGGGTTAATACTTCACCAACAGATAAATCAGGTAAATGCTTGTCATCACCTTTTGATAATTGCGGATGGACTCTTGTCCAACCGTCAAATTGCATGACGCGACCTTTGGCCTTTAAATCAAAGCCTGAAGCACCAACAGTAATGGTACTAACGGTATAGCGCGCAGCTGTCATTTGACAAGCAACAAACTGTCGCCAAATTAGGTCGTAAAGCTTCTTAGCATCGGCTTCAATGCCTTCCATAAATGCAGATTCTATTTTAACATTTGATGGACGAATCGCTTCATGGGCCTCTTGTGCACCCGACTTACTGCTGTAAATTTTCGCTTTTTCAGGTAAATAATTTTCACCAAAGTTTTTAGCAATATAACCACGACACATTTCAACCGCATCTTTACTTAGATTGGTTGAATCGGTACGCATATAAGTGATATGACCTGCTTCGTATAAACGCTGAGCTAAACCCATAGTACGCTTTACGCCAAAACCTAATTTAGTACTTGCTGCCTGTTGCAGTGTCGACGTAATAAAAGGAGCAGAGGGGGTACTTTTTGACGGTTTATCATCACGTTTATTTACGGTATAGGCTGATTTTTCTAAGCTTGCTAATGCTGTTTTCGCATCTTTTTCGTTGGTCGGCTTAAATGCTTTACCATTTTCGTGGGTAACATCTAATGGAAAATCTAAACCAGAAGCGGTTTTTGTGTCAGCGGTGATTTCCCAAAATTCTTTCGGGTCAAACGCTTTAATCTCACGTTCTTTTTCAACAACTAATTTAACAGCAACCGACTGTACGCGACCGGCAGATAAACCACGGGCAACTTTTTTCCACAATAATGGGCTAACCATAAAGCCAACAACACGGTCAAGAAAACGTCTTGCTTGTTGAGCATTAACACCTGGCATACTTAATTCACCGGGTGTAGAGAAAGCTTGCTGGATAGCGTTTTCAGTTATTTCATTAAAGACAACACGTTTAAATTTGCTGTCATCGCCGCCAATAATTTCTTTTAAGTGCCAAGCAATCGCCTCTCCCTCGCGATCCAAATCGGTTGCGAGATAGACAGTGTCGGCTGAACCGGCAAGTTTGATTAATTCAGCAACAACTTTTTCTTTGCCTTCGAGTATTTGATAATTTGCTTCCCAATCGTTTTCAGGATCAATACCCATGCGGTTAACAAGTGCTTGCTTATCTCGTTTAGCTTTATATTTAGCTTTTGCTGCAGGTGCCATTTTTCTGACTTCAGCAGGAGATTTCGCGGCAACTTTTTTACCAGTACTACTGTGAGGAAGATCACGTACATGACCGACACTAGATTTCACAATAAAGTCTTTACCAAGATATTTGTTAATTGTCTTCGCTTTGGCTGGTGATTCGACAATAACCAGAGATTTTGCCATATATATATACTTTCCTACGTCACTGGCTATTTTTTTTGCCAGTATAATTACATTTCGGTCAGAACTGTCTAAAAATTAGCCGAGCAACTCATTTTTAGCACAAAAAAACCATAAATCATTGAAATTAGAATTCCTATTAGATATATCGGTAAATAAGCAAGCTGACAAGTTATTATTTTTAATAACATCGCCTAATTGAGCTATTTTCGTTATAATGGCGTCAATATTTCGGTATGACTATTATAAAAACTTTCCTGCCAACGATAATTTAATTCTATCTTAAATTCAATTGTTGCCAGTCAAAAAGCCTATATCACCGTGTAAAACAATATTCATTTAATGCTTACTATCAATGTAAATTATTCGGATAAATAACAAGAGTACAAATATATGACAACATCATGGACTAACTTACAGGAAAAACTAACCAACTGTTTATGCCCAGCAGGTAACGGTGTTTTTACCGTCAATACCGCTAAAGAGCGTAAAGAGCAATTGCATCAAGCCTTGTTCGGTCAATCGACAGACATTGATAATATTTGGAAAGAGTCATTAAAAGGGCTTCCTGATGCGTCAAATGCCGTTATTTTAGGTGTTGCCTCTGATTGCGGTGGCGGAATTTTACGTGGAGCAAATTGGGGGCCATTATTTGTCCGTTCAACTTTACTTGAACAATACCCTGAGCTTGAAGCATTTGATATGGGAGATGTTCGCGTTATTCCACATTTACTTCATGATAAATATTTAAATGAAGCAACGCTTTCTAACTGTAGAAAAGCCCTTTATAAAGATGAAAACAGCCCTTATGCTGTTAGCCCATTAACCATTACTGAAGATGTATTACACGACTTTTATGCTGAGTTCCCACAAAAAGGTATTTTCGGCATTGGTGGCGATCACTCAGTAAGCTACCCGTTAACAAAAGCTTACTTGCAAGCAAAGAAAAAGCGCGGTATTCGTGCCGCTATTATTCATTTTGATGCTCACACTGATTTATTGGTTGAACGCCTTGGCATTGATTTATGCTTTGGCTCTTGGTGTACGCATATTTTAGATGATTTACATGAAAAACATCATTTGATTCAAGTGGGTATTCGCTCGAGCGGTCGTCCTAAGTCGCATTGGGAAAACACTTTTGGTGTAAGACAACATTGGGCTCATGAAGTGAAAGAGCTGGGCGTTGAAAAAATCATTGAAAATATTTTAGCGCAATTAAAAGATGAAAACATTGATGAATTGTATGTAAGCTTTGATATTGATGCACTTGATGAAACTGTCGCTGCTGCCACAGGCACACCAGAGCCAGATGGTTTATTTCAAAATGAAGCGATGGATATACTTCGCGCTTTAGCAGCAAAATACCGTATTACCGGTGCCGACATGATGGAAATTGCTCCTTTTACCGACAGTACAGGTTTAGGAAAAGAGAGTCGTGATAAAACGTTAGCGGCTGGCGCAGAGATCTCTGCCTTTTTAATAGCAGAGATGGCTAAATAAATTTTTAGTTTTATCTGTTTTCGATAAACAAAAATAAAAAAACCGCTTAACAAGCGGTTTTTTTTATAGGTGGAAAAGTTAATTATTATTGAATAATAATACTAACACCACTAAATACAGTTGTTACACCACCAGGGGTTTCAACTTTTATTTCTAATGGTCCACTGGTTGGTTCCGCTTCACCTTTAATCGCAACACTAAATTGACTACCGCCGTTACTAGAATCCCCTGGCCATGTATAACTAGGGGTACCAACGACAGATCCAACACTAGCTACAAATGACACAATAGTACCAGCCGGCATAGGTTGGTTATGTAAATCAGCGATAACAACACTGACTGTTCCGGTACTTTCGCCAGCAATATAGAGAGAAATATCGTTTCGGTCATAGTTTGGTGACGTATCGACAACGGCATCGTTTGTTGCTGTAACGGTTATATACGGTGATGTACCCGACATAATAATAACGGTAGAGCCACGTACATTGGTTGACACTTTTTGCGCTTTTTTGGTCGGATCAGGTTCATCATCTGGATTAGCACAATATTGATTGGCTACCTCAGTACCTGGATTTGTTATGTCATTTAAACCACATAAAATACCATTATATACACTGTTTTCTATATCGAAAACTCCATTGCTATTAAAGTCAACAAACTCTTCTAACTCGCCACCAGCTTGAGTGCTCACTTCTACTGGATTGTATAAATTGTCTTCATTATGGTCAACAAAGGCTTCTTTTAGGTCGTAAAGTCTATCGCCAACATCTTTTCCTTGAAACAAAGTGTACTCACTCTCATCAAAGCGACCATTACTATTTTTATCAGGAAATGACTCTTCGCCAATAGCAGTTGCTAATATTGTCACTCTTCCGCCATATTCCTGCCCAAGATAATTATTACCATTTGACAAAGGTTGACGAGCACAAAAGATCGTTGGATCATCATTTTCAGCCACTGTACAAAAACTACTGGTTAATACTTGTCCCGCTGGACGAGGGTTTTGACTGGTCCACGTAACAGAGCATGCACCATTAGTTGTTGTACATGAGGAACCTACAGAACCACCTTCAGTAGTAAAGTTAACAGCGGTTCCATCTGGTACTGGATTATTAAATGCATCAGCCATGCGAACAACAACAGGTACTTCTACACCATCAATGCCCCAAGCTTCAGGGTTTGCGACCCCCCGGGCCAAGCTAAAGCTATCTTGGTCCGGTAAACCCGTTGAAACGACGAGTTGACTAGATTGAGTAAATACAAAAGTGCCACCTAATGACTCTGTCGATGCTGTAACACGCACTGTAGTTGCAACAGAGCCTGAATTAACAACTGTTTGTACTAAACCTTGATCGTTAGTGGTCGCAAAATTTTGACTTAATTTTATACCACCCACATTGGTATTTAAGGAAAAATTCACTCGACGATTATTATAGGGGTTACCATCGGTATCTTTTACTTTGAACATCACCGTTGAACTTTCAGAGCCTCCAACAATACCAGCGCCTATTATACCAATATGCTCTGGCGATGCAGACACATACTCGATACTACCAATGTCAGCAGCTAAAACGCTAACAGATGCTGTTGCTGATAAATTAATGCCCCCAGCATTAGCAGTGACATTAATCGTGTCATCACCTACACACCCCTGTGCTAGATAAGTACTTGTCGCCGCACCATTAGAGGTAGTAATCGGTGTACTTAGTGTAGCGGTTGATTGTGCCGTACACCCAGATGAAAAATTAACATCTACAGGTTCAGTAAATAGATTACCTTGATCATCAACAATTGATACTGAAATAACACTCGTTCCGCCAGCAGAAATATTCGTTAAACTGACATCAGCAACACCTTCTATAAATGGGCTACCTGCTCCCATAATGACAGTTGAAGAACCAACAACAAAAATTGTTTGACCCGATTCTCCACTGGTAATTGATGCAGTAATAGTTCCTGCACCTAAGTTTTCACCCGCATATATATCAACAATCGCTTGATTATTTGCATTTGTGATAGCAGATGGAATAGGTATATCACCTACAGTAGAACTAAAAGTAACAATCAAAGGAGCACTAATACCATCAATTGTCGCAATTATTCTTGCCGGTTTTGATGACGTAACCGTGTCAGTGGCATTGCTATCACCATCTATGAGAGTGACGTTGATATTAATATCACCGACAACACCTATATCATCACCTTGTGTTTTAAAGCCTAATGGTACTAACGAGATCTCACCAGAAGAAAGAGAAGCGGATATCTCACCAGCACCACGAACACTACCTGCTGTGAGGGTAATCGTAGCGATACCATCTTCATTTGTTAAAGCAGAACCAGAAGATGGCGAAAGGGCTCCTAAATTTGTTGCGAAGGTTACCGCTCTGTTTGAAACAGGAGCACTGCCTTGCATTACTGTTGCTGTAACCGTTACCGGTGCAGCACCGGTCACCGTACTATCGGAAATATTGAGTGAAATAGTACTGGCAACAGATCCACCTGCAACCGGAGTTTCCACTCTAGATAAACCGCCATCACCACTACCACCACAACCACTTAGTGCGATAATTAAAATCCAAAAACTCAAACGTTGAAGCAGTGCCATACAAGCATCCCTTAGTATTTTTATTTACATCTCTATTTATAGTAACTTATATTCTAGAAATTTCATTAAAAATAGCGCTATAGTTGCTTTTTAATCAATAGCTTTTTTATCAATGAATTACCTGTTAATCTACTATTCATAATTTATAATAAAAAATAACGTTGCATTTCTTTATGACTGATAAAAAAAAAGCTAGTTTAACCGCTAGAATTGTTACTGGCATGCTTGCCGGTATCGCGGTAGGCGTATCCTTACAATTTCTTATGCCAGACAAATCAGACTTTGTTATCCCACTCTATTTCTTTGAACTTTCATTACGATCATTTTTGGTTGACGGGATTTTTGAAGTCATTGGACAAATTTTCATTTCAAGTTTAAAAATGTTGGTAGTACCACTGGTTTTTGTATCGCTGATTTGTGGGACTTGTTCCTTAAAAGATACCACAAAACTTGGACGTATTGGCGGTAAAGCCATTTCACTCTATTTAATTACAACAGCTATAGCGATTAGCTTTGCAATGTTTTTAGCGTTATTAATAAGCCCTGGCGAAGGGGTCAACATGGCCTCGGACACAACGTTCACTAGTCGTGAAGCGCCTTCTTTAGCGCAAGTCTTTATTCAAATGTTTCCGAGTAATCCGTTTGAAGCTTTTGCAAAAGGCAATATGCTTCAAGTCATTATATTTGCTTTGTTATTTGGTATTGCTATAGCGCTTTCAGGTAAAGCCGGCGAACGTATTGCTAGTTTATTTGAAGACATGAGTACCGTTATCATGCGCTTGGTAACTATATTAATGAACCTTGCTCCTTATGGTGTGTTTTGTTTATTAGCGAGTTTATTCACTGATATGTCACTTAAGGTATTCGGCAACCTAATTGTTTACTTCTTAGTCGTTTTCTTTGCACTAATTTTACATGCTACGGTAACTTATTCTACTATCTTAAAAGTAATGACGGGTTTAAACCCAATTACTTTTTTGAAAAAAATGCGTGATACCGTTATCTTTGCATTTTCAACAGCCAGCAGTAATGCAACCATCCCGGTAACACTTGAAACTGTTACCAAAAAAATGGGTGTTAAAAATTCAATCGCTTCGTTTACCGTACCTTTAGGTGCAACCATTAATATGGATGGCACGGCTATAATGCAAGGCGTAGCTACTGTATTTATTGCGCAAGTGTTTAATGTTGATTTAACATTTAGTCAATATTTAATGGTAATACTTACCGCGACCTTAGCTTCAATTGGCACAGCTGGTGTCCCAGGAGTAGGTTTAATTATGCTAGCCATGGTACTAGACCAAGTAGGTTTACCTGTAGAAGGCATAGGTTTAATTATAGGTGTTGACCGTTTACTTGATATGACACGAACCGCCGTTAATGTCACGGGTGACAGCATGGTCTCAATTGTTGTAGCTAAATCAGAAAATCAGTTTGATGAAGATATTTTTTATGATGAAAATGCAGGAAGTAAAATTGAGAATATTGATTTTCAAGACTTAGAAAAAAACCAAAGTGGCGATTAGCACTTACAAGACAGAATAATAAACAAAAAAAAGGTGCTTTAAAGCACCTTTTTTATGTTTTGGGTATTTAAAACATTAATACTTATAATACCTTGCTAAGCAAAAACAATATTGCAAGCGCCCTTATAAGCACTATCAAATTTGTACAGATATCACCTTATCAACGGATGTTTACCATACACTATTTGCAATGTCATAGTGGTAGTAAGCCGATCGCTGGTGCTAATATTCAAGTTAAATAATACTAATTTCTAGTAGCGTATCACGTTAAACTGAAGCTGGTTTTCGACAGAAAAATAGCTAAAGTTGATACCGACAGCTTAAAGTCGGCTCGATGTCGAGGTGATGTCACCGCCTTGTCGTCACGTATAATACAATGCGGCATTATCATAGAGAATAATCTTAACACATCAGTACAAGGAAAATTAATGGACATTAATAGTGTAAAACTCAGGGAGATGCGCCTTGAAAGGCATTGGTCACAAGAGCAACTCGCTACACTAAGCTCCTTAAACCTTCGGACAATCCAGCGACTTGAATCTGGTGCTAAAGTATCAACAGAGTCTTTGCGAGCGCTTGCCGCCGTATTTGAAGTACCTGCAGAGAGATTACTGCTAAACGCCGATAAACCCAGCGAATCTGCCCTCGCATCAATTCACGAAGGTATATTAAAAGGCCTAGAATTTAGTGGATTGACATCACGCGCAGATTTTTGGTGGCTCGCGCTCGCCATAACGATGCTACTCGCCTTCGCCAAATTGCTCGCCGAGGCGTTCGCTAGTCCGCTGCCAGTGCAAATTGCCTCATTACTAGTTTTACTGCCGTGGGTCGCTGCATGTACTCGACGTCTGCGTGACGCTGGGCTAAGTATTTGGTGGCAGCTCATAAGCTTAGCGCCAGTCGCCGGTATTATTATACTGCTCTACTTACTCACCTACAAAACTCAATCAAAAGAGCCCGATGAGGATCACCCTAAGTGATTTCAGCGCCATTTAGTATTGTTCCATACTCGTGCTAAGGACACCCCCGAATAACCACTATAAAAAAATACGACTAAGATGACTAAGCAAGATATTATATCAGCTATAAAAAAACCTGAGTAGCTACTCAGGTTTTTGTGTTTTAACGCCGCTTTTATTGTTACTAATCAGTCAATAATGGTTCAAATGATTTAACTAAATCGTCAATTGATTTCATTTGCTGTAAGTAAGGCTCAAGTTTATCAAGCGGCAACGCACAAGGGCCATCACATTTAGCGTTATCAGGATCAGGGTGTGATTCTATAAATAAACCTGCTAAACCTAATGCCATACCACTACGCGCTAATTGTGCAGCTTTAGCACGACGACCACCTGCAGAATCAGCTCGGCCGCCCGGCTGCTGTAAAGCATGAGTGGCATCGAATATGACTGGCGCATAATCTTTCATTTCATCCATGGCTAGCATATCAACAACAAGATTATTGTAACCATAACAACTTCCGCGCTCGCAAAGAATAACTTGCTCATTGCCTGCTTCGGCGAATTTATTAATAATATGGCGCATTTCATGTGCTGCTAAGAACTGTGGCTTTTTAACATTAATAATTGCATTGGTTTTTGCCATAGCAACCACTAGGTCTGTTTGGCGCGCTAAAAATGCGGGTAATTGAATAATATCAACCACCTCGGCTACAGGTTGCGCTTGATGTATTTCATGCACGTCGGTAATGATAGGTACGTTAAAGGTCGACTTTATTTCTTCAAATATTCTCAGACCTTCCTCTAAACCCGGTCCTCGGTATGAATGAACAGACGAACGGTTCGCTTTATCAAAAGATGCTTTGAATACGTAAGGAATATTGAGCTTTTGTGTCACTTCTACGTAGTGCTCTGCAATGCTCATCGCTAAATCACGTGACTCTAATACATTCATACCACCAAATAAAACAAACGGTTTATCGTTAGCGATTTCAATATCGTATTTAGTCAATTTAATTGAAGTTATTGTCATAATTTTTCCAAAATAAAGTCTGGAGCTAACAAACGATTAGCTACCAATAATTCTTAATAACTGGCCACATAACCAAGCCATATAAGTACCTAAAGCGTAACCTAACACCGCCAGTAGTACACCGACCGGCGCTAAAGAAGGATGAAATGCTGATGCGATAACGGGCGCAGAAGCAGCACCACCGATATTGGCTTTACTGCCAACAGCTAGATAGAAGATCGGTGCTTTAATCATTTTGCCAACAATAAGCAGTAAAGCAACGTGGACTAACATCCAGATAACTCCAATGGCTATGTATTTCGGTGACTCAACAATTTGAGTAACATCCATATGCAAACCTATTGTCGCGACTAATACATATAATAAGCTACTACCAACTTTCGAAGCTCCTACGGCTTCAAGTTTTCTTACTTTAGTAAACGACAATGCCAATCCTATCGTAGTCACTAAGACGATTATCCAGAATAGTTTTGAATGTAAGCTAAATTTTTCTAATTCAGGAAAGTTTGTCTGAAAATAAGGGACTAAAAAGTCAGCGGCAAAATGTGCTAAACCAGCAGCGCCAAAACCTACCGCTATAATCATCATAAAGTCTTTTAGTAACGGCAACTTGATATTTTCACGTTGAGCAGACTCTACTTTATCAATTAATCTATCAATTGCTGAAGTGTCAGCGCCACTCTTCGCATCAATACGCTTATGGTTTGCTGCTAAATAAAGTAATACCGCCATCCACAAGTTGGCTACAACAATATCAACAGTCACCATAATGGTGAATATTTTGCCATCAGCGCCATAAATTTCTTTCATCGCCAACATATTTGCGCCGCCACCAATCCAACTACCCGCAAGCGCAGCCATACCACGCCAAACAGCTTCAGGACCAGTTACACCAAGTAATTCAGGCCAAATAGCAGAAATAACTAAGAGCGCAATTGGGCCGCCAATAACCACACCAACCGTGCCGGTTAAAAACATAATAATCGCTTTATTACCAAGACCAACAATTGCTTTTATGTCGATGCTCAAAGTGAGTAAAACCAAACAAGCTGGCAATAAATAATACTTGGCGACTTCGTCTACTTGACTCAATTCTGCACTAACAATGCCAAAAGTGTTTAGCAAAGAGGGTAATAGGTAGCACATAAGTAATGCTGGCACGTATTTATAGAACTTCTTAAATGCGGGGTGTTCACTATTTGAAGTATAAAAAACGAATCCAAGTATTAGTGCGAGTAACCCCATAACCGTGGCGTCATTCGTGATAAAAGGTGTATTGTTGATAATTTGATCTTCCATTGATTAACCTTGTTATTTTTATTTGATTTATCGGTTTTATTTGTAAACTACAGCCTTATTTCTAAGGCTTATTAATGTAATACCGTATCAGCTATAGTGATTTTATCCAATTGCATTTTTAATAATTGCGCAGCAGGATCTTTTGGACATTTGTCGACAAAATATTGGTAATCATCGTAAGCGACTTTAAAACAATCGAGTTGATGTAACAAAAAACCTCGGTCGCGACGCTCAAACGGATCTTCTGGGCGTAACGCTATTAATATATCAACACACTTTAATGCTTGAGCAAACTGCCCTTCGCGGATCAAAGCATTTTTCAATGAGCTAACGTGCTTAACAATTAAGCTTAACCTTGAAATATCTTCAATTTGGTCGCTTTGTGGATCGCCATCAAGTTCATCCATACATAAATCAAGCTCCTGCCAATTTAAAGACTCTCCAGTAATGGGATCAAAAACAATCGCATAAACATCATCACAGACGACGCGAATCATATTTTTCTTTGGAACGTACACCACATCTGCTTCAAAACCACAAAGACGAAATATATGGCAAAGCACTATACTTTTTAGCGCCGGGGCCATTAACTTAAAATCGAGTCCACTTTGTAACTTATGAGCACTAACGGGCCAAAAGTCACGTTGATTATCAATAAAAAGTTGCCCAATGAAAAGTTCGTTGATTAATTGCTCAGCTTTTTCAAGATACTCTTCTGTATCAGAAATTAATTCTGAACATTGTTCAACTATTTGACTAAGGTTTGTTGGCTCAAAGTCACTATCACCAAAAACAACTTCTTCAATAAGTACAAAAGCTTCAATAAGTGATTTATCGTCATCATTGAGCTCGGAAAATAATAATTCATTCATGCTGTAATTTTTAATTGCTGACTCTATTTATAGTTATTG
The DNA here is from genome assembly GCF_014077245.1 of Colwellia sp. BRX8-9. Taxonomy (NCBI): domain Bacteria; kingdom Pseudomonadati; phylum Pseudomonadota; class Gammaproteobacteria; order Alteromonadales; family Colwelliaceae; genus Colwellia; species Colwellia sp. BRX8-9. The sequence continues at coordinate 109,159 of NZ_JACGVN010000013.1, read as the reverse complement.
CTTATTTCAGGGTATATTTATTATAAAAATATCGTTTGTTTTGTTGTCGCTATTCGCACCACTAACATAATCCAGCCCATAGCTACTAAATAACCTATCACTTGCATCATTCGGTTACGAGCTAACTTCAACGTGTAATAGCCGGTAAAAATATAAAAAATAATGGCAAGTAACTTTTCGCCTAGCCATAAATATTCTATTGGATTTATCGCTAACTTAACAGCCAGACCAACACCTAATAGTAGTAAAAAAGTGTCAACGATATGAGGGCTGATTTTCAACCATTTTTTATCTAATTGTGCTGAATTCATCAAGGTTAATGCAAACCGGTAGGTGAACAATATAATGCTTATTGCCGCCAGAGTCATATGTAAATGTTTCATGCAAAAACCTTATATTTATCTTCATTCTTCTTTTTGTACATAAATACAGCAAGTAACTCGGTCATTTCCGCCGTAATCTTTAAATGTTTCAATCGACTGATAACCCAATTGCTTTAATATATCGCTAACGCCAGCCGCTTGTTCAAAGCCATGTTCAAAATAGAGTGCACCATTATTGGTTAAATAACCTTGTGCGTCTTTGGCAATTCGTTTGATATCTGCAAAACCATTATCCCGAGCAACCAGAGCAGATAGCGGTTCAAACCTGACATCGCCTGCAATTAAATGCTGATCGGCTTCATCGATATAAGGGGGGTTGCTAACGATAATATTAAACTTATTATCTACAGCTACATTAGAGAACCAATCACTTTGATAAAGCTCTACCTGTGGTAACTGTAGCCGTTGAGCATTTTTTTTAGCTAAACTAATCGCAGCGTCACTAAAATCAATGCCGTGAACTTGCCACTGTTTTTGTTCTGAAGCAAGCGACAGAGCAATAGCTCCGGTACCCGTACCGAGATCCAAGCACGATAAATCACTTGCTAGATGGCGCGCTAAAATATGTTCGACCAGTAACTCTGTATCTGGACGAGGAATTAAGGTTGCTGGTGATACGTAAAAAGGCAGTGACCAGAATTCACGTTCTTGTGTAATATAAGCAATAGGCTCGCCTTGCAAACGGCGCTCAAACAAAGCTAAAAAAGCGTAGAATTCATGCTCTGCTAACTTTTTGTCAGGCCAAGTTAACAAATAACTTGTTTCTTTATTTAAAACAAAGGCAAGTAGGATTTTACAATCGAGTTTTGCGCTATCAGAAAAGGCAGCGAGTAACTGCTGCCCTTGATTAATTATTTCAGCAAAACTCTGCTGGCAATATGTTATTGACGGTTTTAAGGATTCGCTCAAACCAATAACTAGTTTTGCTCAGCAAGAGCCGCAAGTAAATCGGCTTGATTTTCTAACATAATAGGCTCTAGGACCAAATGCAAGTTACCTTCAAGAACTTCGTTCAAACGATATAAAGTCAAGTTAATACGGTGGTCCGTCATACGCCCTTGCGGATAGTTGTAAGTACGAATTCGTTCTGAACGATCACCACTTGCCACTAAATTACGACGCGAAGACTCTTCTTCACTGCGGCGTTTTTCATCTTCTGCTTGTTGTAAGCGAGCTTGTAATACCGACATCGCCTGCGCACGGTTTTTATGCTGAGAGCGTTGTTCTTGACACTCGACAACTACGCCTGTTGGAATATGGGTAATACGAATGGCAGAATCAGTTTTGTTAACGTGCTGTCCACCCGCACCTGATGCGCGAAAAGTGTCAACTTTTAAATCTGCTTTATTAATTTCAATCGCGTCAGCTTCTGGTATCTCAGGCATAACAACAACGGTACAAGCAGAAGTATGCACTCGACCTTGAGATTCAGTTTCAGGAACACGTTGCACACGATGACCACCAGACTCGAACTTCATTTGTCCGTAGACGCCTTCTCCAAGCACTTTGAAAATGACTTCTTTATAGCCACCTTGTTCACTTTCATTAGTGTTCATAACTTCAATACGCCAGCCTTTCTTTTCACAGTAACGGCTATACATGCGGTATAAGTCGCCAGCAAAAATTGCCGCTTCATCACCACCGGCTCCTGCACGTAATTCAACAAAACAGTTATTGTTGTCGTTTGGATCTTTAGGTAATAGTAAAATTTGTAATTGATCGGCTAATTCTTCAATGGTTTTCTTAGCTGATTTAAATTCTTCTTGCGCCATTTCACGCATTTCAGGGTCTTCATCTTTTAGCATTTCTTCAGCTAAAGCAAAGTCTTCTTCTGCGCTTTGGTAGTCATTAAACACACTAGTGACTGCTTCTAATTGAGAAAACTCTTTTGATAAGGCAATAAATTTTTCTTGATCTGAAAGTGTTCCAGGATCAGAAAGCAAGGCTTGAACTTCTTCAAAGCGCTCGACTAATATTTCAAGTTTTTGATAAACAGATTTATTCATTAAGAAATCTTATAATTAGGAAACAGCGGATAAAAATTGGTGATGTGCAGTTTAAAGGGTTAGTTGAGCACTTTCAATCAAAGGTGTAAAAAAGCTGTAAATACCCAGCTAAGCTCAAATGTTCATCAAAATACGGTTTGGGTGTGTTGTAAGGTCGAGACCGTTATTTAATGTTATAAATATCGCGTAAGTATACCAATTTATCTAATTCGCCACCTTGGGCCGCCGATTGAATAGCGCTAGTGGGTGCATGCATAAATTTATTGGTCAACTTAGTGGCTAACTCAGCCAAAATAGCTTCTGGTGACTTATTACCCTGCAGTTGTAACAATGCTTTATCAAGTAACAGATCGCGATGTTCTAAACACTGTTTACGGTAATCTATAACGGTATCTTGGGTATTTAAGCCACGAAGCCATGACATAAACACATCAGATTGAGTAGAAACTATTGCCTCAGCTTGAACAGCTTCTTTGCGACGATTAGCTAAATTTTTCGCGATAATGCCTTGTAAATCATCAACCGTATATAGAAAAACATCTTCTAGATCACCAACCTGTTCTTCGATATCACGAGGAACCGCTAAATCAACCATAAAAATAGGACGATGCTTACGCTTTCCTAATGCGTGTTCAACCATACCTTTACCTATAATGGGTAAAGTACTACCGGTTGAACTAATAACAATATCGGCGTCAGCCATTTTGTCAGGGATTTGCGCCAAGGTAATAACGTCAGCGCCAATAGCACCAGCCATTGCTTCTGCACGGGCAATTGTGCGGTTAGCAACAGTTATTTTACCCACTTTATTCTCGTATAAATGTTTAGCAACCAGTTCAATCGTTTCACCGGCCCCCACTAATAGTACTTTTACATTTTCAAGACTGGCAAAAATATGTTTTGCTAGATTTACCGATGCAAAAGCAACCGAAACCGCACTCGCGCCAATTTCAGTTTCAGTGCGAACTTGTTTAGCAACACCAAAAGTACGTTGAAATAAACGGTCCATGACTAAAGACATAGAACCAGCAGCTTTCGCTTGGCTATAGGCTTGCTTCATTTGACCTAAGATTTGCGGTTCGCCTAAAACTAAAGAGTCTAAGCCACAAGCAACCCGCATCATGTGGTTAACGGCCTGTTGATCAGTATGCCAATATAAACTTGGCGTAATAGTTGAAGCAGGAACATTGTGATGTTTTTCTAACCAGCGGACAACTTTTTCTTGGGTAACCCTTACATCGCCTTCTTGAACTAAATACAGCTCTGTACGATTACAAGTTGATAAAATAGCCGCTTCACGACATTCTACGTTTCCAAGTAATTCAGTTAATGCCACACTTAAATTGTCGGGATTAAAAGAGATTTTTTCTCTCACGGCAACAGGGGCAGTTTTGTGATTGATTCCAACAGCAACTATAGACATAACGGAACGATTCAGCCTTTTTAAGACGATTAATATAAGAAATAAAAATTATCGATAGCAATTTTTTTTCCATTAATCTTTTTATTAACGACATTATTAATCAAGTTTTATAAAAAACCTATGATCTATGATAAATAATGATGTTAATTTTACGAAAAATCGCAGAAAATTAAAAGCATCAAATACGCGATAACGCAATATTATGGCGATTAACTCAATAATAATGGTTTATATGAATAAAATTACCTTATCGCTGCCACTCTTTTTCAGTTTTTTACTGATATTTCTATCTGGTTGTAGTTCTTTAACGAATAACCATCAGCAAATTACTGAACATCAAAACATTACCGAGCGCACTAAAAAGCTCACAGCAATGTTGAATTGGAAAATAAAAGGGAAAATGGGCATAATCAGCCCTAAAGAGCGTCATAGCTTAACATTAAATTGGCATTACCAAGGAGATAAAAATCGCCAGATGCTAAATTTAACCACAGTGCTCGGTATTCAAGTTTTTACTTTAGAGTCGGTCAATAATATGCATGTTATTAATGTCGATGGTGAGCGCTACCAAAGCCCTGATTTAAACTCCCTGCTTGCTTCGTTAACAGGTTTTACATTACCGACACACGCGATGACTTTCTGGTTAAAAGGCTTACCTTATTTAGCTAGTGATAAAATAACCTATAACGAAACAACACAATTACCCCAAACATTGACCAGCTACTCTGGTGAAAAAAAATGGTTTATTAAGTATAGTGGCTATCAACAAGTAGACCAATATCAATTAGCAACGAAGTTCACCATAAAACAAGATAACATCACCATTAAAATTAATGTTCATCAATGGGACGTGACAAGTAATGACTAAGACTAACCAGCAATTTTATAGTTTTCCTGCACCGGCAAAGCTTAATTTATTCCTCCATATTATTGGTCAACGCAACGACGGCTATCATCAGTTAGAAACTATTTTTCAATTTTTAGATCACAGCGACACCATAGAAATAAGAAAGACTCAGGGTAATAGTATTGAATTACTCACGCCGATTGATGGTGTATTACATGAAGATAACTTAATTGTAAAAGCAGCTCGGTTACTACAAAACTACCTATTAAAAAATCCGACTACTTTTAATAACGTATATTTAGGTGCACAAATAAAAATAACAAAAATTCTTCCTATGGGGGGTGGATTAGGTGGCGGGTCATCCAACGCCGCGACTATTTTATTGGCATTAAATACTTTGTGGCAGGCCAACTTGTCTACCACCGAGCTAGCAAAACTTGGCCTATCGCTAGGTGCTGACGTACCGATTTTTATTCATGGTTTTTCTGCTTTTGCTGAAGGTGTTGGTGAAGAACTCACTGCTGTTTATCCTCAAGAAAGCTGGTTTTTAGTCAGTAAACCTGATGTCAGTATTTCTACTGCCAGTATTTTTACTGATGCTGACTTAACTCGCAATACGGCAAAAGTTAATTTAAATGATGATATTAGTAAGTTAGACATAGACTTATGCCACAATGACTGCCAGACGTTAGTAATAAAAAAGTATCCCGAGGTTGCCAAGTTACTGGCTTGGTTGGTAGAATACGCCCCGTCTCGAATGACTGGTACCGGAGCGTGTATTTTTTCTCGTTTTGATACTGAGCAAGAGGCTTGTCGCATCCAGTCATTACTTCCTAATGGAATAATTTCTTTTGTGGCAAAAGGTGTCAATACATCTCCATTACGCAATGCCATTAACAACTTAGTAACATTGCAAGTAGAAAATGCAGAATATTAATACCATTGAGAATTTATTTTCATAAAAATGCCAAGAACCACTGGAAAAAATTTAATAATTTGCTGATAGTAAACTCAAGGTTTACTAATAGCGTAACTTAAAATGTCAATAGTTTCCGAGGAACTGACCGTGCCTGACATGAAAATATTTACGGGTAATGCCACCCCTGAACTGGCCAAGAAAGTAGCTGATCGTTTGTATATGACTTTAGGCGATGCCAAAGTCGGTAGTTTTAGCGACGGTGAAATCAGTGTTGAAATTAACGAAAACGTACGCGGTGCGGATGTTTTTATTATTCAATCAACTTGTGCGCCAACGAATAATAACCTAATGGAATTAATTGTGATGATTGACGCATTACGACGAGCATCTGCTGGTCGTATTACTGCAGTTATTCCATATTTTGGTTATGCTCGCCAAGATAGACGTGTACGTAGTGCTCGTGTACCAATTACTGCGAAAGTTGTCGCTGACTTTTTATCAAGTGTTGGTGTTGACCGAGTATTAACGGTTGACCTACACGCTGAGCAAATTCAGGGTTTCTTCGATGTACCGGTAGATAACGTATTTGGCACACCTATTTTACTTGAAGATATGCTTTCTCGTGATCTAGATAACCCGATTGTAGTTTCTCCTGATATTGGTGGTGTTGTTCGCGCTCGTGCCGTAGCTAAATTACTCAATGAAGCCGATCTTGCTATCATCGATAAGCGTCGTCCAAAAGCCAATGTTGCACAAGTTATGCACATCATTGGTGATGTTGCTGACCGCGACTGTATTATTGTCGACGACATGATAGATACTGGTGGCACATTAGCAAAAGCGGCTGAAGCATTAAAAGCACATGGCGCTAAACGCGTTATTGCTTATGCTACTCATCCAGTTCTTTCTGGTAATGCTGCGCAAAACCTAAGAGATTCTGTTATTGATGAGTTAGTGGTAACAGATTCAATACCACTTACCGACGAAATTAAAGCGCTTGGTATTGTTCGTCAACTTACTTTAAGCGGTATGTTGTCTGAAGCGATTCGCCGTGTGTGTAACGAAGAATCTATTTCAGCAATGTTTGACAGTTAAGCATTCCTGATAAAAGAACTTCATAAATAATAAAGCCCCGAGTCATATTTTGACTCGGGGCTTTTTTATTTAACACAACACTGGAGCTACGCTCGCTTAATTCTTTTGTCAGACGTTGACTATTTCTCTAAAACATCCGCTAAAGCCGCTAAACATAAAGTCACATTTTCAGTTCTTGCCGCATAGCCCATTAAACCAATGCGCCATGCTTTACCAGCAAAACCACCTAGGCCAGCGCCAATTTCTAAATTATATTCATTAAGTAAGGTTTGGCGAACAGCTGCATCATCAACGCCTTGAGGAATCAATACCGTATTTAATTGTGGTAAACGGTATTGCTCTTCAACAACAAACGCTATGCCTAGTTTTTCTAATCCCGTTTTTAATTTCAGGTGTTGGTTTTTATGGCGTTGCCACGCATTTTCTAAACCTTCATCTTGTAACATCACTAAAGATTCATGCAAAGCATAGAGAGAATTCACCGGTGCCGTATGATGATAACTACGTTTACCTGTACCGCCCCAATAGCCCATAACCAAAGATAAATCTAAAAACCAACTGGGCACTTTAGACTTTCTACTTGTTAATTTTTCAACGGCTTTAGTACTAAAGCTAATCGGTGATATGCCGGGCACACACGATAAACATTTTTGACTACCCGAATAAATAGCATCGATTCCCCAATCATCAACCTTTAGTTCAACACCACCTAATGAGGTCACGGCATCGACGATAGAAAGCGCTGAATTTTCTTGAGCTATGGCACATAAGGCTTTTGCATCAGACAATACACCAGTAGATGTTTCAGCATGAACAAAGGCTAAAAACTTAACATCACTATTGTCTTTAAAAGCTTGTTTTACTTTATTGACATCGACAGGCGTTCCCCACTCATCGTTTATAACGATGGCTTGAGCTCCTATGCGTTGAACATTTTCCACCATACGCGAACCAAAAACACCATTTACACAAACAATCACTTTTTCGCCTGGTTCAACTAAGTTAACAAAACAAGTTTCCATACCTGCCGAGCCTGGCGCTGAAACCGCCATCGTTAATTCATTCTTGGTTTGAAATGCGTATTGTAGTAATGATTTAATTTCGTCCATCATCTGCACAAACTCTGGATCTAAATGACCAATGGTCGGACGACCTAAAGCAGATAAAACACGGGGTGAAACATCACTAGGACCGGGGCCCATTAAAGTACGAGGAGTTGGATAGAAAGATGTAATTGTCATAGTTAATTCTCTTATCGACATTAGGCATTAGAAGTTATGAGGCACATATACCCGCTCAATTTCAGGACGCAGGTTGCTAGAGTGTATTTTGAATGGTAACGGGTCTAACACCTAAATTTCAATAAAAAATTATCTATAACGGTCATTTAGCCCAATGATACCCATAATAAGGAGCCATGATTAATAGTTTATTAATCATATTAACGTTGGATATGTTTAAGTTGAGGTGTTATTATGCCGCGCCTTTTATGATGATTGAATTATTTTTATTGTTGTAAAGGTTCATTGTTGTTTTTGGTCGCAAAAAACAACTCAACTAACTCTTTAATATTAGGTATTAAAAAATGACTGATTTATTTACTTTAGAAGCTGAAGTTCGTACTGACCTAGGGAAAGGTGCGAGCCGCCGCCTACGTCACGCAAACAAAGTTCCTGCAATTTTATACGGTGAAGGCCAAGAGCCGATTTCTTTAACGTTAGAGCACAAAAATGTTTACCGTGCACAACAAGAAGAAGCATTCTACTCTCACGTTTTAACTGTAAACATCGACGGTAAGCCAGTTGAGTGTCTTTTAAAAGACATGCAACGTCATCCGTTCAAGCAACTTGTAATGCATTTAGATTTTTTACGCATTGATGCATCTCATGCAGTTCACGTTAACGCTCCTATTCACTTCCTTAACGAAGAAGAAGCAGAGAAAAAAGGTGGCAACATTACTCACCAGATTAACGAAATTGCGATTAGCTGTTTACCTGCTGACATTCCAGAATTCATCGAAGTTGATGTTGCTGATTTAGAAGTTGGTCAAACATTGCATTTATCAGACGTTACTTTGCCTAAAGGCGTAACATCTGACGAATTAGCAAAAGGCGAAGATCATGATCAAGCTGTTGTTTCATTAAATGCACCGAAAGGCGTAACTGAAGAAACTGATGAAGCTGAAGAAACTGAAGCTACTGAATAATCATTAAGTATAAGCTTAAATGACTATTCAACTAGTTGTGGGCCTGGGTAATCCAGGCCCCGAATATACAAAAACTCGTCATAATGCCGGAGTTTGGTTCGTCGAAGAACTTGCTTCTCGCTACAACATCTCCCTCAGACCAGAAAAAAAATATTTCGGACTTTACGGCAAAGGCCTAATAGGTAACGAAGTTGTTCATTTGCTTGTTCCAACAACGTTTATGAATAGAAGTGGTCAGTCTGTAGCGCCTCTTGCAAATTTTTTCCGTATTCCCGTCGATAATATCCTTGTTGCTCATGATGAGTTAGACATGGAACCGGGCGTCTGTAAAATTAAAAAGGGTGGCGGGCACGGTGGACATAACGGCTTACGCGATATTATTTCGTGTCTGGCTAATAACAAAGAATTTTATCGGTTACGCATTGGTATAGGCCACCCAGGTCATAGAGATCGCGTTACCGGACATGTACTTGGCAAAGCACCAGCTATTGACCAAGACAAAATAGATCAAGCGATTGATGAAGCAAGCCGATGTATCGACATCTGGCAAACAGACGATTTAAAGAAAGCTCAAAATCGTTTGCATTCATTCAAACCGCTATAACTAAACTTTTAAAACAATTTTGCAAAACAATTAAGGTATTATCATGGGATTCAAATGCGGTATTGTTGGCTTGCCCAACGTAGGTAAATCAACACTTTTCAATGCATTAACAAAAGCAGGTATTGAAGCAGCTAATTTTCCATTTTGTACTATTGAGCCGAATACGGGTGTAGTACCCGTGCCCGACCCTCGTTTAGATGCATTAGCCAAAATTGTAAACCCTGAACGCGTTCTAGCAACTACTATGGAATTTGTTGATATTGCAGGTTTAGTGGCTGGCGCTTCAAAAGGTGAAGGTTTAGGAAATAAATTTCTTGCTAACATTCGTGAAACCGATGCAATTGGTCACGTTGTGCGTTGTTTTGATAATGACAACATTATTCATGTTGCCAATAAGGTTAGCCCTAGTGATGACATAGAAGTGATCAATACTGAGCTGGCTTTGTCTGATATGGACACAGCGGAACGAGCGATTTTCCGCTTAGCGAAGAAAGCCAAAGGTGGCGATGCAGACGCTAAATTTGAAATGCCGGTATTAGAAAAGATATTAAAGCATGTTGAAGAAGGACATATGATACGTTCTTTAACATTGTCTAAAGAAGAAAAAGCAGCGGTAGACTACTTAAACTTTTTAACACTAAAGCCGACCATGTATATCGCGAATGTGAATGATGATGGTTTTGAAAATAATCCTTACCTAGATCAAGTTCAAGCAATTGCTGATGCCGAAGGTGCTATCGTTGTTGCTGTTTGTGCTGAAATTGAAAGTGAATTGTCTGAAATGGATGATGAAGACCGTGTTGAATTTATGGCTGACCTTGGACTAGAAGAACCTGGGCTTAATCGTGTTATTAATGCTGGTTATTCTTTGCTTCACTTGCAAACTTATTTTACGGCAGGTGTAAAAGAAGTACGTGCATGGACAGTAAAGCAAAATGCTACTGCTCCACAAGCTGCGGGTGTTATTCATACCGATTTTGAAAAAGGCTTTATTCGCGCAGAAGTTATTGCCTATGATCACTTTATCGAATTTAATGGCGAGTCAGGGGCTAAAGAGGCCGGTAAATGGCGTTTAGAAGGTAAAGAGTACCGTGTTAAAGATGGTGATGTGGTTCACTTCAGATTTAACGTGTAATGTTTACGCTTTAACGCGAATAAATTAAATAGTAAAAGGAGCTTCGGCTCCTTTTTTGTCTCTAAAAATAAGTTATTACTCGTCATTAAAATTAAAAAAAATGACTGAAAAAGAAAAAGATATAAATAATAAACAATGAAAACAATAGACTACTTAATTTAAAAAATTTAAAAATATCTTGTTTTATTTCTAAAATATACCACAATTATCATAATACCAATCTGATATAAGTTAAAATCATCAACGTCAGACCAATAACCTATTACTTTAATAAACAATAAAAAGGCAGACCATGAAAAAAACACTCCTACTTGCTAGCTTAATTGCCGCTTCAGTAACTTTTGCCCCTGTGACTAAAGCCGATAATATATCTCTTCGTATTTGTGAATACGTTGCGGCTAATGATAAGAACCGCTTACGTTCATTTATGAAACAAAATAAATTAAAAATTCGTGCACTTTTTGGCAGTATCGAATGTAACGGCCAAAATTTATTAGTTTTTGCTGCATCTAATAGCGCTTTAGAAACAGGTGAATTTATTATTGGTAAAGTTCCTTCAAAAGAAGTTGCTAAACATATCGCCGATATTGGTAAATACTCAAAACATTTAGAAGAAGAAGCAAAAGAACGTGTAAAATAATCATAAGTTGATATCTACGCTTCTTTAAAATAAAGCAAGAACTTAGCGTTCTTGTTTTTATTTTAAAGAGATTGCGCTTTCCTAGAATATTAAACGCCCAATTTGTAGACTAAACAAGCAAACAGAAAGAAATTAGCATTTATTATAAAAAAACGGTTGACGTAGCCTAAGCAGATTTGCATAATACGCGCCACTTGCTGAGAGGCAATACGGAAAGGCTACATAGCTCAGCTGGTTAGAGCACATCACTCATAATGATGGGGTCCCAGGTTCAAATCCCGGTGTAGCCACCATTTAACTCTTAGTAGTGAAAGAAGTATTAGAAGAAATGCGGGTTTGGCGGAATTGGTAGACGCGCTGGATTTAGGTTCCAGTATCGAAAGATGTGAGAGTTCAAGTCTCTTGACCCGTACCATTCTAACTAACATTTATCATCATGATATTTGTTAGAAAGTAAGTAACATTGCAGGGGTATAGCCAAGCGGTAAGGCAGCTGGTTTTGATCCAGTCATTCAGAGGTTCAAATCCTCTTACCCCTGCCACTTTCTTGTTTAACATTCCTTTTTTAAAACTCAATCAGTCTTTATTAAAACTAATATTAAACATTATAAGTGTCATATTTACTTGTTATTTAGAATACCTACAGGGGTATAGCCAAGCGGTAAGGCAGCTGGTTTTGATCCAGTCATTCAGAGGTTCAAATCCTCTTACCCCTGCCACTTTATTGTTTAATATTCCTTTTTTAAAACGTAATTAGTTTTTATTAAAAAAATAGTAAACATTACTGAGTGACATAATAATTATTTGAAATATCTACAAGGCTATTAATGCTTAGTAGTATTAGAAGCAATGCGGGTTTGGCGGAATTGGTAGACGCGCTGGATTTAGGTTCCAGTATCGAAAGATGTGAGAGTTCAAGTCTCTTGACCCGTACCATTCTAACTAACAGTTATCATCATGATAGTTGTTAGAAAATAAGTAACATTACAGGGGTATAGCCAAGCGGTAAGGCAGCTGGTTTTGATCCAGTCATTCAGAGGTTCAAATCCTCTTACCCCTGCCATTCTTTTTGAATCTTACCTTAAACACCCAATAAATATTATCTTAAGACTTAATCTCTTACTGCATTGAAAAATTTCTTTTAAGATCCATTATCACTTCAACTTATACACCACAAGCGTAAGCTAAAGCCTTATTTTTCAAAAAAGGTATCTTATTTGCCATTGTCAGCCCTATGTTTCGAAAGAGTTTAATAGCTGGTGATGGGTGGCTAAACGTTGCATACAGTGAATCCATCGTTGTCATCATCAATAGATTGTCTATTCGTCGCTTAGATTCGTAACGTGATAAAACCTCAGGCAAGTGCCAACACTCATTATTACCAATGGCACTGGCTATGACGGTTTGTAAAGCCTTAACATCTTTAAAGCCAAGATTTACTCCCTGCCCTGCCATGGGGTTAATGGTGTGCGCTGCATCACCTAATAATAATACTCGACCTTTTTGATAAGTATTAGCATGTCGACGAGTCAGTGGAAATGCCCCTTTATTAATAACCTTTATTTGACCTATTCGTTGTGGAAATTTTTCAATGATTTCACTTTGCAGTTGTTCATTAGATAAAGCTGACAACCTTTTTATCTCGTTTTTTTGATGATACCAAACCAAGGAAGCATAACCACCTAATTGACTTTCTCCTGGCAGCGGTAAGAAAGCAATTGGGCCAGTCTGAAAAAATTGTTGCCAGGTAATATCTTGTTGTAAATGTTGAGTTTCAACATTAATAAGCATTGCTGATTGCTGATAATCCCAACCCGTTATACCTATATGAGCTAGTTTTCTTACCTGTGAATGAGCGCCATCAGCCGCAATTAATATTTGAGTGGTAATTTTTTCTATTTCACTACACTCTTTTTCAGCCGGTTTAATTGCCAAGCTTACTGCGATTTCATTTTGATGTTCAGTAAAGCTTTCTAAACTCGCTGGTGCAAATAAAGTCACCTTACTGTGAGTTTTAATTTGCTGCCATAAGGCAAGCTGAACTAAGCGATTTTCAATAATATGGCCAAGATGAGATTGCCCAATGTCATCGGCGTTAAACTCGGTATAACTTGTCTGATTTTCCCAAACACCTAATCGTTTATAAGGACACATTCGCCATTGTTTTAATTGTGGCCAAGCCCCCAATTGTGTTAACAAATGCTCAGAAGCAAGCGATATAGCTGAAACACGTAAATCTAGTGCTTGTGTTTCATTAAAACAGACGGGTTGCTTTGGTTCGACAATAGCCACAGTTAACCCTAAGTTTGCCAAAGATAACGCACTAGCAGCGCCGACCATACCACCACCGACCACGACACAATCAAAATTGCTCATAAAATTTACACTTTTTATTTAATGATTTTTCAAAGTTATTCTAACCAACCTATATCAGTTATACGAATATTATTAATGGTTGCGGTCAATAATTGAGATCAGATAGACCCGCGCCACTTAAAGTTGAATCGGGTACTGGCGTCAAGCGTCAAGAAGGAGTAAAATATGCATCCTTAAATTGAACTAACTGCGAAGCAATAAATTTCATGTTAGTTTGTCTAAATTTTTAAATATTTAATGAGTGGAAAGTTAATGAGTAAAAAGCTATATATCAAAACTTGGGGTTGCCAAATGAACGAGTATGACTCGCAGAAAATGGCCGAATTATTAGATTCAACGCATGGTTTTGTATTGGCTGACGAAGCTGAAGATGCTGATGTCATCTTATTAAACACTTGTTCTATACGCGAAAAGGCACAAGAAAAGGTTTTTCATCAGCTAGGGCGTTGGAAACATCTAAAAGACAATAAACCCGGTTTATTAATTGGTGTTGGTGGCTGTGTTGCTTCTCAAGAAGGTGATGCTATTCGCCAGCGTGCGCCTTATGTTGATATGGTTTTTGGCCCACAAACATTGCACCGCCTACCTGAAATGATCCAACAAGTTACTGGTGATCATAATCCTGTTGTTGATGTTAGCTTTCCTGAAATTGAAAAGTTTGATCGTCTTCCTGAACCTAAAGCTGATGGCGCTAGCGCTTTTGTGTCGATTATGGAAGGCTGTAGTAAATACTGTACCTTCTGTGTTGTACCTTACACTCGTGGTGAAGAAGTCAGTCGTCCACTTGACGATGTATTATATGAAATAGCTCAACTTGCTGCACAAGGTGTACGTGAAGTTAATTTATTAGGACAAAACGTTAATGGCTATCGTGGTATTACGCACGATGATGAAATTTGTCGCTTTTCAGAATTATTGCGTTTGGTTGCTACGGTTGACGGCATTGACCGTATTCGCTATACAACATCACATCCGATTGAATTTACCGATGATATCATTGAGGTCTACAAAGACGTTCCTGAATTAGTGAGTCACCTACATTTACCGGTACAAAGTGGCTCAGATAGAATTTTAACGCAAATGAAACGTGGTCATACTGCATTAGAATATAAATCACAAATTCGAAAATTAAAGAAAGCACGTCCAGATATTTGCATGAGTTCAGACTTCATTATTGGTTTTCCTGGTGAGTCGGATGCTGACTTCCAAGCAACAATGGATTTAATTAAAGCGGTAGATTTCGATTTAAGCTTTAGTTTTATTTACAGTGCGCGCCCTGGTACACCGGCAGCAGATATGATTGATGATATTTCTGATATCACTAAAAAAGAACGTTTAAAAGTGCTTCAAGACCAAATTACCCATCAAGCATTACGTATTGCACGTCAAATGTTGAATACAGAACAACGTATTCTTGTTGAAGGTCCTTCAAAGAAAAATCCGATGGAATTACGCGGTAAAACAGAAAATAACCGCACGGTTAATTTTGTTGCTCCTCACACGGTTATTGGTCAATTTGTTGATATTAAAATTACTGATGTTTATGCTAACTCGCTGCGCGGTGAATTAGTGCGCGAAGAAAGTGAAATGGGCTTGCGCATTGCGTATTCTCCACAAGACATCCTAGCGAACAGTCATCATACTAGCAAAAGTAGTAACATCGACGAGTTAGGTGTTGGTAGTTTTACGCCTTAATAATTAAAACCTTAGCCTATAAAAACGGATATAAATTTGACTACAAGTATTAGCAAACAATTTGACTTAACACCGCTTGATAATAATCGCCTAGCGAATTTATGTGGTTCAATGGACGATAACTTAAAAACCATTGAACGTCGCCTTGGTGTTAAAATAAGTTACAGC
The DNA here is from genome assembly GCF_014077245.1 of Colwellia sp. BRX8-9. Taxonomy (NCBI): domain Bacteria; kingdom Pseudomonadati; phylum Pseudomonadota; class Gammaproteobacteria; order Alteromonadales; family Colwelliaceae; genus Colwellia; species Colwellia sp. BRX8-9. The sequence continues at coordinate 93,662 of NZ_JACGVN010000013.1, read as the reverse complement.
AGCAATGAATTTAAAGTGATGGGTGAACCCGCAAATTGTGAAGCCGTCATTGTCTTGCTTAAGAATTTATATATTGAAACAGCAACCGTAAAAAATGAACTAAAAGAAATCACAGAAAAAATGGTCCATCTTGCTATTTTAGACGCAAAAGTGCTTGAGCAAGAGCCCACTAAAGTTGATGTTGATTTCGACAAGTTAGTGACTATAAAAACCAAACGTGGTGTAGTCAAACCTCGTAATCCAAACCAGCAAAGTTATGTGCATAACATTATGAGTAATGACATTAGCTTTGGCGTTGGTGTTGCGGGTACAGGTAAAACCTATTTAGCCGTTGCTTGTGCTGTTGAAGCTTTAGAAAAACAAGAAGTTAGACGAATTCTGTTAACACGCCCAGCCGTTGAAGCGGGTGAAAAATTGGGATTCCTTCCAGGTGATTTATCACAAAAAGTGGATCCTTACCTGCGCCCATTATACGACGCACTCTTTGAAATGCTGGGTTTTGAAAAAGTTGAAAAGCTTATCGAGCGCAATGTCATTGAGATTGCTCCTCTTGCTTATATGCGTGGCAGAACATTAAATGATGCTTTTATAATTCTTGATGAAAGTCAAAATACGACCGTAGAACAAATGAAAATGTTTTTAACCCGTATTGGCTTTAATGCCCGTGCTGTTATCACCGGCGATATTACCCAAGTAGATTTACCACGTGGTGCTAAATCAGGCTTACGTCACGCGATTGAAGTACTTGACGATATTCCTGGCATTAGTTTCAACTACTTTGAATCAAAAGATATTGTCCGCCACCCGGTTGTGGCTAGAATTGTTGATGCATATGATGCTTTTGAACAAAAAGAAAAACGTTTAAAAGATGAAAAAAGAAATAAAGCGGCACTTGATGCTATGGATAATCAATAGTGGCAACACTACTCGATCTTCAACATGCTTGTGATGCCAAAAATTTACCCAGCAATGAACAGTTTCAATCTTGGGTAAATATCGCTTTAAATAATGATAAAACGGATTTTGAACTTACCATTCGTCTCGTTGACGTTAAAGAAAGCCAGTCTCTGAACTTACAGTATCGTGGAAAAGATAAACCGACCAATGTTTTATCATTTCCTTTTGAGGTACCAGCAGAAATTGAACTAGACTTACTCGGTGATTTAGTGATTTGTGCTGACATCGTCGCCCAAGAAGCCAATGAACAGCACAAAGACCTGCATAATCACTGGGCTCATATGGTGATTCATGGCTGCTTACACTTATTAGGTTACGATCATATTGATGAAGTTGAAGCCACAGAAATGGAAGCACTGGAAACAAAATTACTTAAAGCACTCGATATATCCGATCCTTATATTATAAATGAATAAATTTATCCTTTAGAATTCATAGATAAATAACCACTTACTACTTGAATTTACTTTCGATTGATTAGAAAATAAGCAACAAGTTAACCTTACAGGAAATAAATAAGCTCTATGAGCGATGACCACCCCCACTCTAGCAACGGCTCTGCAAATCGATCGATACTTGATAAAATAGTACAGGTCTTTACCGGAGAGCCCAAAAGTAAAGACGAATTGGTTGATGTATTAAATGACGCTGAAGACCGCGACTTAATTAAGCCAGAAACCAAGTTAATGATCCAAGGTGTATTAGAAGTTTCTGATATGCGAGTGCGTGATATTATGATCCCAAGATCGCAAATGGTCACGCTTGATATCAACGATCCGATTGAACATTCTTTACCGATCATCTTAGAGTCTGGTCACTCTAGATTTCCTGTTATTAACGACGACATTGATCACATTGAGGGAATTTTACTCGCTAAAGATCTGCTCGCTTACGGCTTTGGTCAACAAGAAGAATGCATCATAGCCAAAATAATTCGTCCATCGATTATTGTTCCAGAAAGTAAAAGAGTTGAACCGTTATTACAAGAGTTTCGTTCTCAGCGTTATCATATGGCAATTGTTGTTGATGAATATGGTGGCGTTTCTGGTGTTGTCACCATTGAAGATATTCTTGAATTAATTGTTGGTGAAATTGAAGATGAAACAGATGATGAAATTGAACTAGATATTAAGTATCTTGCCGGTAATGTTTATCAAGTTAAGGCATTAACAGAGCTCGATGACTTCAATGAATATTTTAATACTGAGTTTGATGGCAACGATGCCGATACTATTGGTGGCGTAGTTTTACATCAATTTGGCCATATGCCTAAAAAAGGTGAAATAATGACGATTGGTGATTTTGAATTTAAAGTCACCGCCGGCGATAATCGCCGTATCCAAAGCTTACATATTACGATTCCAAAAGACCATAAAATCAATGGAAAGATAGTCGACTAACCTCAATGGCGATCAAGACACTAGGCGCTCGCCTACTAAAACGACTACACGATAACTTATTTAATAAGCGTAACTGGCTCAGCTTCCTTGCTGGGCTCAGCTTAGTGCTCGCCTACGCTCCTTTTTCGCTATGGTGGCTGATGATTATTGTACTGCCGTTATTTCTCCATTCTATTAATGGTACTGATGTAAAGACAGCCACTAAACAAGGTTTCATCTTTGCTCTTGGTTGGTTTGGTAGCGGTATTAGTTGGGTGCATGTCAGTATTGATCAATTTGGTGGTTTACCACTATTTTTCTCACTGTTATTGATGGTGTTATTGTGTTGTTATTTGGCACTTTATCCAGCACTTGCTTGTTATTTATCAACGAAGTTTGCGCCAAAGAAAAAATTCTCTCTGTGGTTACTGCCACCCTGCTGGCTTATTTCAGAATATTTGCGTGCTAACGTCTTGACTGGTTTTCCCTGGCTTTCAATTGGCTATAGCCAAATCGATGGTCCACTAGCTAGTTTTGCACCACTGATTGGTGAAATAGGAATAAGTGCTTTGCTGCTGGTAATCAGTATTGCGGTTATTAATGTTGTAAATAACTGCTATCGCAAGACACATATAATCTTATTGATTGCTGTGTCTATCTCCGCTTATTTATTAACGCATGTTGCTTGGGTAACACCGACCAGCAAAACAATAACCGCTGCTTTAGTACAAGGTAATGTTGAACAATCAATGAAATGGCAGCCCGAAAAAGAGTGGCCCATCCAATTAAAATACCTAGATCACAGCCGAGAAAATTATGATGCTGACATTATTGTTTGGCCGGAGTCAGCAGTAACAGCATTAGAACCCGCTGCACAAGACTTTCTCAGCATGGCCGATAGATCTGCCGCACTCAATGATAGTGCTATTATTACCGGTATTTTAGATTACAAATATCAATCAAAAACCTATTTCAATTCACTGATTGTCATCGGTAAAAAAGAAAGTAACGACGATACTGGGCATTACCGTTATAACCATAGTAACCGCTATTATAAAAACCACCTGCTACCCATAGGTGAATTTGTGCCTTTTGGTGACATATTAAGAAAAATTGCGCCAATATTTAATTTACAATATTCTTCTTTCACCCGAGGTGACTATATTCAACCCAACCTTGTTGCTAAAGGCGTTCATCTATTACCGCTTATTTGTTTTGAAATTGCCTTTCCTGAGCAATTAGCCGCTAACTTTACCAACGAAACCGACATTTTACTCACGGTTAGTAATGATTCTTGGTTTGGCGATTCACATGGTCCACATCAACATTTAGACATTGCTCGCATGCGCGCTTTGGAATTTGGTCGACCACTGCTACGTGCCACCAACAATGGTGTAACCGCTATCGTTGATCACCAAGGAAATATTCAAGCCACACTGCCACAGTTTACTGACGCTGTGCTTAAAGCTGACCTTGAACTCGTCCAAGGAAAGACTTTTTATAGTCAATATTGGCAACTTATTCATTGGTTATTACCATTAATACTATTAATTTTATTTTTCTGCCTTTATCCTATGCTCAATAAAAAAACATAAAAAACAATAATACATAGGATTTATTTATGAAAGTATTGACTAAACACCTGTCCACTTTAACCTTATTTTTACTGACCTCTACCAGTTTAGCCTTCGCACAAACAACCATTATCACCAATGTTCAGGGCTATACTTTAGCTGACCAACAATTAAAGCAGTTTACGGCTATTCAATTTACCGATGATAAAATTGATAAACTTTTTATCGATGGTGAAGTATTACCTAAATCCGGTCAGATGACGGTTATCGATGGCCAGGGTAAAACACTACTTCCGGGCTTAATTGATGCTCATGGTCATATATTAAGTTACGGCTTAAGTTTGATGCAAGCAAATTTACTTGGCTCACTTTCAGAAGAATCAGCGGTAAAGAAAGCCGTAAATTATGCAAAGGCAAACCCAGATATTACTTGGGTACAAGGACAAGGCTGGAACCAAACTCAATGGGAAAACACCCAATTTCCAACAGCAAAATCGCTAGATAAACACTTTCCTAACAAACCAGTATTCTTACGACGTGTTGATGGACATGCGGGCTGGGCCAATACTAAAGCGATGGAGCTTGCTGGTATAACATCAGCGACACAAAGTCCAACGGGTGGCGATATAATTCGTGATGACTCTGGTCAGCCAACAGGAATTTTTATTGATAATGCCATGGATTTGATTACTAAAAGCATTGCCCCTTTGACCAAGCAAGAACAAAAATTAGTCTTAAAAAAAGCGCTTAATAAATTGGTCTCTTTTGGTTTAACCAGTGTTCATGATGCTGGTATTTTTACTGATAACCTTGAACTATTCAAAGAATTGAGCAATGAAAACGCCCTCCCTATGCGTGTCAACGCTATGTTGTATTTACCCTCTGAAAATTGGCAGGAAACACTCAAGCAAGGACCATTCACTAGCCGTGATAACATGCTTAATTTTAATAGTGTGAAAATTCAAGCCGATGGTGCTTTGGGTAGTCGTGGCGCCTCTTTAATTGCTGATTATTCAGACCATGCTGGTCATAAAGGTTTAATGTTACATGACAAAGAAAAGTTAACCTTGTATATGAATACTGCGATGAAGGCAGGTTTTCAGGTGAATACTCATGCCATTGGTGATAATGCTAATAAAGTGGTTCTAGATTTATATCAACACCAAATAAAAGCAACAAATACCGAAGCGCTTCGTCATAGAGTTGAACATGCGCAAATATTACAATTAAGTGATATTCCTCGCTTCGCTGAGCTCAACATTATCGCTTCAATGCAAGCTACACACGCAACTAGTGATAAAAACATGGCTGTTGACCGAATTGGTAAAGAACGTATTTTAGGTGCTTATGCATGGCGTAAATTGATGAATGCCAAGGCTATAATCGCTGCAGGCTCAGATTTCCCAGTGGAATCCCCTAATCCATTTTTTGGTTTACACTCTTCAGTCACCCGTCAAGATCATCAGAACCAACCGAAAAATGGCTGGTTCAGTGAAGAAAGTATGACACGCTTAGAAGCCTTACGAACTTTTACTATTGACGCGGCTTATGCAGCACACCAAGAAAATACTTTAGGTAGCTTAGAAAAAGGTAAAAAAGCTGACTTTATTTTATTAGAAGATAATTACTTTACAGAAAACCAACAAGATATCTGGAAGAATAAAGTCATAGCGACTTGGGTAAATGGAAAAAAAGTTTACGCTCATTAAAGTAAATATTTTATATAAAAAAAGCCCATAAGGGCTTTTTTTATGACTTATTTGTAACGAACTAAACTAGTTGCTTAGGGTGCAAGGCTATTTGATTACGGCCATTATCTTTTGCTCGGTACATAGCGGCATCAGCACACTCAATCCAAGCTTCATAACTTTCAATACTAATGTCTATTTCAGCAATCCCCATACTTACCGTATATTTAACATCAATGTCATTATATTTCACCACAGATTTTTCAATCTCTTCTCTTAATCGTTCAGCAAATACTTTACCATTATCTAATGATGTGTCCGCTAATAATATAACAAATTCCTCACCACCGTAGCGCCCCGAAACATCTGTTTCACGCACATGATGGCGAATAAGTCCTGAGATATGGCGAATAACTTCGTCACCAACGACATGGCCATAGGTATCGTTAACCACTTTAAAATGATCAATATCAATCATCACTAAGCAACTAGGGTTTTGACTACGGATCCAACGCTTGTATTCCGCTTGCAAGCAATGCTCCCAGTGCGTGTGATTAAACAGTTTTGTTAGGCCATCAGTTTGACTCAAAATAGCTAATTCTTTATTCGCCTTAACTAAGTCTTTTTTATGAGAAGCATTATCAGTCACATCATAAATAATGAGGCATAAATGAGTCACTATTCCTGTCGCTGACATCAAAGGAATAAAAGTAGTATTTTGATACATATAATCAGCCGCCCCTGTGATAGGACGATAATTTTGAAACTTAAACAAATAAGGACGTTGTTCCCAAATTGTAAAGGCTTTATTTTTTAGTAAAAAGACTGATTCAGCTTTGCGCTTAAACCATGCTTCAGGTATTTCATCAAACAAAGGGAATAGCACTTTATCTTTCACTTCACGGGGTAACAGACCGCTATGATTCTCCATAAAACCATTCCATATTTGCACTTTATAATCTCTATCTAGTACAACCAATCCTACATCGATGGTGTGTAACATTTCCATTAACCAATGTAATTCATTTATTTGTGATGTTTCTAATGACATAGTTAATCCAGTAAGTAAGAGATTTTATTATTGAGTGTACGCATAGACTCTTCGGTAAAGAGTAAGAGTAAATCACATTTGATTGAATAGTCTTCAATGCTATAACTAATTTCGATAGCTAAGGTACGCTTCCATTTTTTAGAGTTGGTCGCTATCAACTCAGATATTTTTTTATGTTGTCCTAAAACAACGGGGTGGCCTTGGCTAAAAGGCATATCTAATTGGGCAGAAACACCATTTAAACAAGCACCAATAAGTACATTGGCTAGATCCATTAATAATTCAAGCTCAGTACTTTCATCAACTTCATACTTATAATTCATTAATGAAGCAACATCTTTAAAACTTGAGTCATTTAAAATAAGTAGTGCTTCACCAGAAATACCTGCGCCAATAAATCCTTGGCAAATTCCCGAAGTACTTTCTTGTTCTTCTACATCAGAGAGCGCCATGCTCAGTTCACTAACTTCAATTAAATTGACATTAGGAATGGGGAGAACAACAAAAACATCAAGTAAACGCGCTAATAAATCTCCTGCTTGTCCCATAGCGACGTTGGCTATTTCTTGGTAACAGTCTCGTAGTTCAGGGTCTAAGAAAAACGCTTCATCTGATTGTTCTCTTTCAATACTAACTGTCTCTGCCGCTTGTGTCAGTGGTGCCAACTCGCTATGTTTAGGAGCTGGGGCTATCACCGGCGGTTTTTCGATTTCAACGGGTAAAGGCTTTTCTTCTTCGCTGTCTTGGGTAAAAATACCGTAAGCCAATAATATTTCTGTTAGTTTGGTTTTATTGACTGGCTTTTGAATAAAGTCTAGAGCACCTAAGCTCGTAACACGTTGGTGTGCTTCTGGCTGTATATCGCCAGAAATTACAATCACCATAGTATTTAAGTCTTCTTTAATAATAGTTTCAAGGACTTGGTAACCGTCCATCACTGGCATATTTAAATCAAGTAAAAGTACATCACCTTTACCAGCTTTTATTGCTTGAATGCCTTCTTCGCCGTTGGTAGCAAAGCTTATCTCGACATCCCAATCATCAGGTAAAGAACGTGCTACCTGCTTACGCGCCATATTTGAGTCATCACAAATTAACAAGGGTATTGACATATTTTCGTTATTCCTATTTTCAGATAATAGTTGTGGTGATGATTTTTCAACATTTTACTGTTTATCTATAAATAACAATAGATAATATTTGAAATAAAGCACTAAATAATGGCTATTTTTTATCGTCAAAGTTAACATCTCTTTATCCAAAATTTTTAAGCGCGCTTAACATTATGAAATTTTCAACCGTATTTCTTACTTTTTCACTGATTTTAACTTTAAATAGCCTGAGCATTTTTGTGGCATCTGCAAAGCCACTTGATGAAGATAATTTACAACAAACAACTGACTTAGTTAAGGCAAATAACAAATTCATCACGCTATTAGGTACACAAGTTGATGTTGGTCAAAAAGCCCCTAATTTTAAAGTGGTTAATGCCAGCTTTGTGCCGGTAACTCTCGAAGCATTCTCAGGAAAAAACATTCTTATCTCTGTGGTACCAAGTTTAGACACCGGCGTCTGTGCCTTACAAACAAAACGTTTCAACGAAGAAATGGCTAAATTACCCCAAGACATTGTTGTGTTAACGATTAGCAATGATTTACCTTTTGCGCAAAAACGTTTTTGTGAAGCAGAAAGTATCGATAAAATAACGGTCTTATCTGATTCAGTGTGGCGCAACTTTGGTAGTAATTACGGCTTACTCATTAAAGATATGGGCTTATTAACACGAGCGATATTTATTATTGATTCATCAGGAATGATCGCTTACAAGGAAATTGTTGCTGATATTTCAAAGCACCCTAATTATGAATTAGCCCTTTCGACCATAAAAGCATTAAGCCCAAGTGAAACACTGGATATGGAAACGGTTCAAGAGAATAACGACAAATAATAAATCACAATATTTCAAAGACTTAAATTAAAATCAATTTTAATTTAAATTTAAAACTTGAAAAATAAAACATCGCGCCCATCTTTATTAATGTAGTCGCCACAAGCTAAACGGGACTACATTAACCGCCTGTTCAATATTGAAAGGCACCTTAAATCTCTGAGAATAATAATTTCAGCCTAGCTATATCGCGACTTTATGTTGGTTATAGTAAGCACAGAAATATTCAAAAGAGATCCCATATTGCTAATACCCTTACATCTCAATTATGGGTATAACTAATAGGATATGAATTATGCGTATACAAACAGATATCAGCCCACTTTACCGTTCATTTATTGGCTTTGAACACTTAGCGGGTTTAATTGAAAAAGCGTCTCGTACAGACAAGCAATCATCTTACCCCCCTTACAATGTAGAATTACTTGCCGAAGACCAATATCGTATTACTATGGCTATTGCTGGCTTTGCCGATGAAGATCTTGAAATTGAATCAAAAGAGAACACCTTAATCGTTACCGGTACCAAACCTGTCAACGATAATGGTTCACCAAGAAACTTTGTACATCAAGGTATTGCTGAGCGTAACTTCGAACGTAAATTTCAACTCGGTGAACATGTCAAAGTCATCGGTGCTTTTATGGAGCATGGTTTGCTGCATATAGATTTAGAGAGAGAAATACCTGAAGCGTTAAAACCAAGAAAAATTGCGATAAATGGTAAAAGTTTACTGCAAAAACGTCCCGTCTCTACGGTTAATAAATCAATATCAGGCAACGAAAGTTAACCTTTTTTGATTGATTGTGTTTATCCCTTATATTTTTTGCCCAGTCAATGACTGGGCTTTTTTTAATCAATTAAATATTGGCTTACTTTACTTAACCTCGAAGATAAGTGGTCCTTACCATTAATACTCGCGTTAGTTATTCATAGCGTAGTGCGTCAATAGGGTCTAGGTTAGCGGCTTTCGCAGCAGGTATAATACCAAATAACAGCCCAACGCCTGCACTAAAACCAAACGACAGCATCACCGCCCACAACGGAACTTCTGCAGAGGGTAAGTCGATTAAATTACTCACTAATGCGCCAATACCATAGCCAATAGCTAAGCCAATTAGTCCTCCTAATAAACACAAGAACACCGCTTCAATTAGAAATTGTAGCAGTATGTCAACTCGCGTTGCGCCAAGCGCTTTTTGAATACCTATTTCGCGGGTGCGTTCAGTCACTGAAACCAGCATAATATTCATAATACCAATACCGCCTACCAATAATGAAATACCAACAACACCACTGAGCACCATAGTCGTACTTGAGGTAATACTATTGACGGTTTCAAGCATTTGCTCTGCGGTACTAATTTTAAAATCATCCGCTGTTTCTTTAGATATATTATGATTTCGACGCAGTAGATTTTGAATATGCTGCTTAATACTTTCAAGTTGATTTGCATCGTCCACTTGCAGCGAAATACTGATATCGGGTTCTTCAGCACCACCTAACAAAGCTCTTGTTGTTGTATAAGGCAACAGTATAAAGTCATCTTGATCAAAGCCAAAAAGTTTACCACGCTTTTCTAGCACGCCAATCACTTTAAACCACTCACCGCCAATCATAATATACTGACCAACAGCAGAACCTTTGATTTCAAGTTTGTCTATAATCGAGTCCCCTAACACGGCTACGCGGCGTCGAGACTTATCATCATTTATATTAAAAAAGCGCCCCGTTTCAGGAAAGATGCCATATAGAGATTGATAACTAGAGCCTGTACCGACAACGCGTGTTGCCGTTGACTCCCCTTTATACTGAACTACGCCATTTGGGCCTGTTGCGGCAACCGTTGGAGTGATATGGCTAATGCCTGAAACTTTATACTGTATTTCTAAAAAGTCACGGTAAGTTAATTTGGCAACTTTGCCTTGAAGACGTTCTTTTAGCGGCGTAAAAGCATTAATACTGACAACATTAGTGCCCATATCGTCGAACTGCGAAGTAATACTGCTGCTTAATCCTTGTACGACAGAGACAACAGCAATCACTGAGGCAACGCCAATAATAATACCTAAGGTTGTTAAAAAACTTCGAAAACCGTGAGCACGCACCGAATGTGCCGCTGAACGAGTACTCTCAACAATTTTAAAGAAAACACTAGACATTAGCACTCTCCTTTATCAGTTGCTGCTCTTTATAGTGCTGTTCAATATTTGGGTTTAATGAATCAGCAACTAAGCAGCCATCAGTTAAGCGTATAACTCGCTGACAACGATCGGCTATTTCCTGTTCATGGGTTACAATAATTAGGGTTTGGCCATCTTGGTGAAGCTCATCAAACAGTGCCATAATTTCCATTGTGGTTGCTGAATCTAAGTTCCCGGTAGGTTCATCTGCTAACAATATCGCAGGTTCAGTGACTAATGCCCGAGCGATAGCGACACGCTGACGTTGTCCACCAGACAACTGATTCGGTAAATGGTCAATGCGGTCCTTTAAACCGACCCGGGTTAAGGCTAGCTTAGCCTTTATACGGCGTTCTTTGATTGGCATGCCTCGATATATCAATGGTTGCATGACATTTTGTAAAGCACTTGATCTGGGTAATAAATTAAAACTTTGAAAAATAAAGCCGATTTCTAAATTTCTAATACCCGCCAGAGTTGTTTCATCAAGCTTAGCTACATCTCTGTCTTTAAGTTTATATTCACCACTTGTTGGATAATCTAAGCAGCCAAGAATATTCATCAAGGTCGATTTACCTGACCCCGACTGTCCGGTTATAGCAATAAAGTCATTATATTGAATATCCAAATCAAAATTATTGAGTGCATAAAACGCTTGATTACCCATTTTATAAAGGCGAGCGATATTTCTTAATGAAATAATTGGCGCTATCACTTTTTTTTCTTGAGAAATGTTAGACATCATTTATGCCTCTTTATCGATCACTTTCACCGACTGAGCATCTTTTAATTTACCAAGTGCTCTTGCGGGTCCAATGATCACTTTATCACCTACTTTTAGGCCTGAAGTAATTTCTTGTAAGCGATCATTTGAGATACCTAGCTCAACATTCTGCTTTACAGCCTTACCATCAATAAGCACAAATACGTGGTCAACATTATCTGCAAGCGCTTCGTTATCGCTTTCATCGTCTACTTGAACGTTCTTGCCCTGTGTAGCAAAAATGACTGACTCACTGGGTACCGCTATCGTTTTACTTTTACTCTGGGTATATATTTCGGCGCGACAACTCATACCAGGTCGAACGGCGATAGTATTTGAGTCAGACAATAATATTTTAACTTTGAAGCTTAAACCTTGTCGTCCTTGTGCGCGCTTAGCTGTGGTGGCAATGCTCTGAACTTGCCCCTTAAGCGCTTTATCAGGAAAGGCGACCGCAAAGATATCGGCTTGCTGTCCAACAAGAATATTTGCAATATCTGCTTCGTCGACCTCTACTTCAATGAGAATAGAAGAGGGATCAGCTAAAGTAATTAAATTTGATCCTGAAATATTTGTGCTGCCACTAATGGCTGTTTCGCCTTGTTTAATATCAACTGACGTCGCAATACCCTTTATAGGAGAACGAAAAACGGTTTTATCTAAACGCTCTTGTGCTTTATCAAGTGTAGCTTGCGCTTGCAGTAAAGATTCTTGACGAGAACGTAAATCAATTTTTGCTAATGCGTATTGATTGTCGATAAGTTCATAAGCGTCACGGTCAAGAATTTTTCGTTGATATAAGTCATGTTTGCGCTGCCATTGAGATTTTAAGTTTTCAATTTTCTTGCTTTGATGCTCGATGGCAATCTTTTGAATACGAACAAAAGCCGCTTGTTGCTCGACATCAGCACGGAAAGTGCGAGGTTCAAGGCGCATTAATACTTGCCCCTTAGTCACCTCATCACCTTCTTCTATTAACATTTCACTGACTTGGCCAATAACTTCAGAGCGTAACTGAACCTGCTCTTTATAAACTAAAGTGCCTGAGGCCAAAATTGAACGTTTAATGTTTTCAGCAGCCACTTGCTGAACCTTAACTTCAAGCGTCTGGGATTGACCCGTTTTTTTAAAGTAAGCTAAACTGACTAGCCCAATAATAACCACAATAATAATCAGTATTTTTTTCATAAAATCGTGCTCTTTTTAAGCGATAAACATTATGTATAAAGCCCAAGAAATAAAGATAAGTATTTGCGGAGCAGCAGCAATAAAAAATGCTTTTTGAGTGTTAATATTCAACCAAGAGCGCAGACCGATAGTGGTCACTGCAATCAGCCAAAATGAAAATAAGTTAATCGCTTCAAGCAGGCCAAACCAAGCATTGTTTGCCTCAACAGAAAATAATAAGCTATTAAAACTTGTTGGCTGCAAATCTTGCATTGACACCCTACCATCGCCAGCAAATACAATAACAAGTGCACTTAGCACGACAGAAATAATAGCAGGAAAACTTGCCCACCAAGTAAACGCAAACCATTGAGTAAATTTATACTCACTTGCCGCGCTGACTTTCGTCACTATGTGGTAATAGACGGCTGTCAGCATGTTAATAACCACAAAACCTAAAGAGCCACCAATAGCGGTTGTCCAAATCATGGTATCCTTTTGATAAAAACTTGCTACGGCTTTAAGCTCATCATCGGTCATCGGTTTTGACGCCGCAATTTGGTTAATCATTTGCTCTTTTAACCAAGTAAAATCAACAACACTAAAGTAATAGATAAATAACACAAAAGTAGAACTAGTCAGCAGAATAAAAGGTAACCATGACCAGCCTTTTTTTTCTTTAACCGTATCAAAAGCAACAAGGGGTGAAAGTATAGTATCCAAGCAAGCTTGAAAAGGGTTTGCAGACAATTTCATAATCTTCTCTTTTTAGTTTTTTTAGTTTTTTTATATACAGCAATAACTTGTTGAGTTCTATTGCCAACACTGTACAGCTAATTAAATATAGAGCTAACCTATCATTACGAAGTATTACGTCAACTCTTTTTGTAAACTATTTGTAAATTATTAATGATAACTTTGATAAGAAATAACTAAAATAAAAATGATTAATGCCATTTTTATTTTTTATTAACAATAAAATATAAATATCACAAAGATTTTTAGTGGCTAAAAAGGTATTATCATGACATCAGTTTTATCAAATTTACGGTATAGAATAAAGTGAACATAGGATCAGAATTAAGAGCTCGCTATAACGATAATACACGCGGCGTCTATTTTATTGGCACAACACCTCCTAAAAGTGATACACCCGCAGAGCAAATTGAAATTATTGCTAATAAGCTGCTTGAACGTGTCAGTGATATCGATTTTGATGGTTTGATTGTTTATGATATACAAGACGAAAATTCGCGTACCAATGTACCGCGTCCTTTTCCTTTTAAATCAACATTAGATCCCCGTTATTATTCATCATTACTGCAGAATCAATCTCAACGACCCGTGATCACTTATAAAAGTGTTATTCAGTCAAATAACGATGATTTTGATCAATGGGCAAATGAAGCTTGGCACACATATGGCATTCGTGACGTTGTTCTTGTTGGTAGCCCTTCGCAAAAAAACACGATTTCATTGCCACTTGCCAGTGCTTATAAAACCTTAGTTGATAATAAAAATGATTTCTTTATCGGTGGGATCACCATTGCAGAACGTCATGCAAATAAAGGTAATGAACATACTCGGTTGATAGAAAAACATCAACAGGGCTGCAATTTCTTTATTTCTCAAGCTATCTATAATCCACAAGCCACTATAGATATGTTGACGCGCTATGCGATTGAATGTCAGCAGCAAGGATTAAAGCCTCAGCGGATAATTTTAACATTTTCACCTTGTGGCAGTAAAAAAACACTCGAATTTATTGAATGGTTAGGTGTTAGTGTTCCTGAAGCGACTAGTCTACGTATTCTTAATGCGGAAAAACCACTATATGAATCTATTCGCATCTGTTTAAATACTTTACAACAAATACTCGATGCTGTTTTACCCTACGATTTACCATTAGGGTTAAATATTGAGAGTTTAACCAACCGTAAAGAAGAAATTGATGGCTCTATTTTATTATACAAATTACTGCGTTCAACCATGGAAAACTACTTGTCCAAACAAGAGCTCGAGCGATTAATTCATCAGAAGTAATAATTTAAGCACAAGCTATTATTTTTGTTATAATTGAGAGAGAAGAAAACCGAAACAACGAGTCTTTTATAGCATGAAGTGGATTTGTATTTTATTGTTTATCAGCTTAAGCGCTCAAGCAGAAACGATAAGGGTGGCACTTTCCTTCGATGGAAAGCCTCCTTATTCATTTGGTGAACAAGAGCATCGCGGTATTTATGTCGAAGTGTTTCAAGAGATATTTAAACTAACCCCTTATCAATTAGAGTTTGTTTATCTCTCTTCTGCACGAGTACGTTCTAGCTTTACCGACGGTAAAGTCGATATCGAATGTTGTCCTATTGGCGCGTGGCGAGCAAACGAAACGGCCATTTCTATCTATAGCCAACCGCTATTTAAAACTGAAGACGTTTATGTATTTCCGCAAGGAAAATTAAGAAATATAGGTCCGTTAGCAGATGAAACCATTGCAACGATCAACGGATTTGGCTACGCTTTTGATACCGTTTTCACCCGTTATGATGTTGAAAGTGAACTGAAATTATTAAAACTTATTGAAGGCAATAGGTTACCAGTCGGCATTGTCGATAGAACCATAGTTAACTACCTGAGTAGAAGTCATCAGTTAACCGTTGTCATAGGTCAAGTTCATGAACATTCCCTACGCCCGTTACGTATACATAAATCTAAAGCGCATATCGTGCCGATCATAAACCAAGCTATTAATAGCTTAATAAATAATGGAAAAATAAGTGCTATAGTCAGTAAATATACCAGCACGTTAAAAGAAGAAAATTAAGCCATTGAAATTAATTATGAAAACAGCGTTTGATAATTTAAGAAACAATCCGCTCCATCAATACCAAAGCGACACTAATGGCGAAAAACAAGTCGTGAAAGTTTATTTTGGTGAGTCACTTATCGCCAAAATGATCAAACTAAAAAAATCTGTTCGATATTTTGGCGTAAAAGGTTACGAACAATACCTAATAGAAGAGGCATAATTACGAAAGCGCAACACCAAAAAAATTAATACCTTGCCAGCCCTGCTTAATGAAGTTTCTAATATTTCCGTGATCTGTCCCCGCAGAATTCAACATAACATCCTCGCGGTAATAATGACCAAAACACGCCAATGTTGCTTCTTTAGATAGCCCCTGTAATTGTGCAAAAGCAAAAATTTTACATGAACCTTCATTCGTGCCTGACAGATTAGTTAATTCACCATTTTCAAATGCACATGGCTGATAATGGTAATTAGCAGAAATAACCGCCATCACTTCATTAAATTCAATCAGTTCTGGGGTAGCATTTACCTTTTCAAGTAACTCATTTAATTGCATAGTGTTCCTATTTAAATCTATATTTTTTATTACCAAAAAGTCGCAAAACGGCCGCTATTGTATAAACCAACAAGTAAACCTGAACCACCCCCCAAGAAGCCCATTATCAAGCCGAACTGGCACCATAACTTATCTTTTTTTGATTGCTTAATCAAATCAGTGTCACTTAATTCTGTTGTAGCAATCGAAAGCCCCACGAGTGTGTTCACTTGTTGAGTTGAACGATAAATAAAATAAAATAATGTTATAAAACATAAACAAGGCATACCCCAACCTTCTGTGAATTCATAACTTAACGTGAAAAAAATACCACTGAGGAACAATTGAAAAGCTGTTTTATTACGTAACACCTTAAGCTGAGCTTTTTGTTTTTCATCTACCATCTTTTCAATGACTTTGGACATACCAATATAACTTGCCACCATACCGAGTAAAGCGCCTATCATTGCGCCTCCTAAAGCCAATAGTACTTTTACTAACCAATGGCTTTGACTACTCACAATACTTTTCGTGACAACAGCTGCAGCAACAGGTGAACTCACTGAAAGTCCTGATAAAACTAACGCCGTTAAACCTAACGGGCTCGTTGATAAAATAACTTTGCCATAACGTGCTAAGACTTGTTCTTTTATTAATGCTCGTACGCGGCTTAAACGTTTTCTAACCGTCGCTTCGTTTAAACCTAATAGCAGAGCTACACACTGGCTACTTTGCTGCTCTCTGTAATATAACAAAACAATTTCTCGACTCTCGTCGGGTAGCTCTGCTAATAGCGTTTGAATTAAAGTATTTTGTTCTTCGCGCAGTAAACTTGCATCGCCCGAATGACTTGGGTCAACAAGTGTGGCAAGTAAAATATCGGTTTCATCACCTTTTACGTTACGGTTAACCTTTTCGTCTCTTATATGATTTAACGCGGTGTAACGGGTGATTTGTCGAACCCAAGGTAAAAAGCTTATATTCTCTTTAAGTTGGTTGATTTCTCGCCATACTTTAATGAAAACTTTTTGGCTCACATCTTCACTGCTATCGAGATCTTTGGTAATAGCTAAAGCAATAGCGCCTACGGTATTTGTTAGTTGTTCAATTAAACGGGTAAAGGCGAGTTGATCCCCCGATTTTGCTAGTGCGATATCAGGAAGTAATTGTTGCTCATCAGTAAATAGCATTTTATAACACCCCCTGTAAGAATATATCTGTTTGTGCCATTAACCATTTATTATCATCCCACATAATAAAATGTCGAGCATCAATGTTGGTAATTAAATGGGCATTAGGCACATTTTCTATTTGTTGTTGATATAACACGGTAGCAAATCGTCGAGATTCTTCATCGGTAAATGCACCTTGCGCAGCAATAAGCAGTAAGGGCGTTTTCACTTGCTTTAATGGCTCTCGTAAATCATTGAGTAATAAAAAATGCAAAGCTGAAGCCACTGTTTTTTGATCAGACACTTTTGCCATAGCAATAACCGCTTGCTGATTTTCTATTGATGTGGCTTGAATAGCAATGGTTTGTTTAGTCATATCAGCCATTTGCTGAGCCGTTGCTTGTTGATACATACTTCGAATGTAGTCAGCTTGTCGTTGCATATCTTTTGGTATAGTCGCAGGTGTTTTTGTAAATATTGGCGCAATATAAGGTAAGCCGTCCACCGCAATAATGGCAGAAAATAGTGCCTCATTTTTTATCGCTAAACTATAAGATAAAAAAGCCCCTAAGCTATGCCCTATTAATACTGATTTTTGTAATTGATGTTTTTGTATGTAGCTCAATAATTCAGATTTTACCGCGGGTATAATATTATCTGCACTAGGGCATGGGGCTGTCGTTGCAAATCCTGCAATACTCACCGTATGCACCTGATAATTTTTTGCTAGATATTCTTCACTTTTCTGCCAAACCTCGCCGTTACTCATTAGTCCTGGAATTAAAATTATCGGTTGTCCTTCACCGTGCACCTCAACACTAATGCAACTTTCAGCTTTGGTATTCAGGCTTATCGAAATCACGAGTACGGTTAATATTATATGTACTATATTCATCATTTTTCCTTGTTGTAATCGATAGGAAGACAGAAACTTCCTATTTCATTACCAAGACACCATCACTTTTTATTTCGTGACATTTTTTTAAATTAACTTTCGAAACCTCATGTAACATTTGTAATTAATTTGGCTATAGAGTGAATAAGATAACTTTGCTAAGCTAATTCATATTGAACAAAGAAGAGAAATAAAGCATGAAGATATTTCAAAATAAAGAAGTGCAAGGTTTGTGCTTATGTCTTGCCGTAATGGGGTTAACCTATACACTGTTATTAATGGTTTTAATTTTATTTACGGGTATAAAGTTATATAAAACAGTGATTATTGTTATCACGCTTTCAAGTATACTTTTTACACTAGGGCTCAATAAGCAGGTTAAAAATCGCTTAAAGCTACAAGTTGAAGGTTTTTTTGCAAAAATAGTTACCGCTTAATTTATCTTTATCACGCTATAGTATCAACTATAGCGTATCTAGTTTTCAGCAAGAATAACCGACTCCTTACCTGTTCACACATTAATAATTTATTCTGCTACATTTAGAATAGAACTGCCTCAAGTATATTTAACAACAAATAATAACTCATCTTTATTCTGGTTAATTAATTTAAACCATAAAAAAACTGCATCACCAATATATTGAATATGTTGGTGATGCAGATTTAAATAATAAAGATTAATGTTCTGTAATTGAGTTACACCTCAGCTTTATTCTTTCTTAACCAATATGTGCCATAAAGTAATGAAATACCCACTAATACACTTCCTATATTTAATTTAGTAATAAGTGCTTGCAATGGTACCGTTCTGGCAAAATTTTCTTGCCCTTGCACAGATTCAACAAATTGTGATGAAAGTGAGAAATACTCTAGTAATAAGCCACCTATATAGAATTGCGATAAATGGAAGTAGTGCACGACAAAACCTTCCACTAATAAAACAACGGCGACAGGTAATATTGCCCATAAAAATGGGGCTTTCTTCGCATACATAGACGCTAACATTAACCATGCAAACAAAGGTAACATCCAAATAGCAAGAGGAATAAGGTGTAACCAAATAAGTGATACTCCACTTAAAATATCAGCATCAACCCACAATGCCCATAAGCTAGCATCGTAACCAACCGACAATATAATGCAAACTAAAAACGCTAACAAAAGAATCAAGCACAAAGTAGCGGTTGCGGCGCCTAAAAATATAGCTGGAATTGCCAAGGCTCCGGTAATTAATTTGGCAATAATTGCTGTGACATCAGAAACAGGTAACGAGCGCCAAAACATAATAGATAAATCTCTGCGTTCATCAAATAGACAGACAGTAAAGTAATAAAGCTGAATGATTAACGCCACCACTAAAAAGGGTGCAAATAAAGAAAGAGCCATTACAAAGAATAACTTAGGAATCATCGGCGCATGCTCAGCAGAAAAAAACTGTTCAGGGAATGTCGTTAAAAACTGAAATAAGTCACTAAAACTTTCATTACTTTGCATAAAAATAGCGAGAGGCATCACGATGACCAAAGCAGCGATAACCATGGGCACCCATTTTAGAATATTGCTAAATTCCCATAATTCTTTTTTAATTGAGGTTGTTAATACTTTCGTGTTCATGAACATATCTCCTTGGTCATCACGCCAACAAAAATGTCAGCTAAACTCGGTACACTTATTTTACCCAACGCTTGTAAGTCCTCATTTTTTTGATTGTCAAAAAGCATGGTCGTTAACCCCATTAAACTATTTGAAAAGAGCGGTTTAAATTGCTTTGCTTGCTCGATATTGTCCTGAGTTACGGTTAACAATGTAAAACGTTCACGAATATTTTCAGTGCTTTCAGCTATAACAATTTTACCTTCTTGAATAAAGGCAACATCTGTTAAAATATGCTCAATTTCTTCAATCTGATGCGTAGTTATAAGAATACATTTATCTTCCGTATAAAAGTCCTCTAATAAGTGCGTATAAAACTGTCTACGGGTTAAAATATCTAACCCCAACGTTGGTTCATCTAAAACAAGCACTTTAGCGTCTATAGCTAACACTAAAGATAAATGTAACTGAGTAACCATTCCTTTAGACAAAGCCTTCACTTTATCATTCATATCGATATTAGTTTTTGCCAGAAATGTACGTGCCTTTTCAATATCGAAATTAGGATGAACATCATTCATGTAGCTTAATGCTTGAGTAACTTTTAACCATTTGGGCAATATAGCGACATCTGAAATATAGGCGACATCGTTAAGCATCTTTTCACGGTCTTTTCTTGGATGATGGCCAAGAACATTAATGTCACCTTCAAAATCAATTAAACCTAGCATCGATTGAAGACATGTGGTTTTACCCGCACCATTAGGACCAACTAAACCAACAATTTGTCCTTTATGAATACTTAAGCTCACATCAGACACAACATGTTTCTTACCGTAAGATTTGTTTAAGCCTGTTATAGAAATCAATTCATTCATAACTTATCTCCTGTTAGCAACTGCTCAGCAGAAAGTTTTAATCGCGTTATTTGTTTTAATATTTCTGGCCATTGCTGAACCAAGAAAGTTTCGCGCTCTCGATCAAGCATTAGCTCTTGCGCTCCTGATTTAACAAATAAACCTTTTCCACGCTGTTTTTCTACAACTTGTTCATCCTGTAACATTTGATACGCCTTAGAAATAGTAATTGGATTCACTTGATATTCTGCAGCCACTTTTCGGACTGATGGCAATGCTTCGCCTTCTTTGATATAACCATCGAGAATACGAGCAACAACTTGCTGGTATAACTGTAGGTATATCGGTTTTTCATTATCCCACTGAGGTGTCATAATATTTCCTAACGGTAGTTATGCTTAAGTTCTGTTATTTATGTTTAAATAAAAACAATACATGTGTTATACACCACCAACACACTAACACACAAGAAAAATATCTAGATAAAATAATCTACATATGTAAATAAATATTTCAAAATGATTCTTTAGCGGAGTAAAATCAATAAAAAAACTAAAAAAATCAACAGGAAATGTTGATTTTTTATGACAGGGATATTTTTGATGAGAATCTAAACTGGCGTGATTTATTCGGCTTCTTGAGCTTGTAAAGCTAGTAAGGTTTTTCCATGTGGGATAGGTGCTTTAGTTTCAGGGTCGACTTGTACAAAGACAATATCATCAGCTAAACAGATGGTCTTTTTAGTAATTTTATTACGCATTAAACAAGTGATTGTTATTGACGTTTTCCCCACACTTTTGGTTGATAATCCAAACTCAACTACATCACCCTGCACGGCTGGTGATTCAAAATTTATCGCACCAATATGTTTAGTCACTAAACAGTTAGTCTCTAATTGACAAATAGCAAAAATAGCAGCCTCTTCATCAATCCAGGCTAATGCGCGGCCACCAAAAAGTGAGTTTGCATAGTTTAAATCATTAGGAAGAACCAATCTACGGGATAAAAAGCGCATAATGTGACCTTAAAAATTGTCATGATGTTATTCATAGCACCATGACATTGCTAAAAAAGAGGGAAGGCTTTTGATTTGCTTGCAGCAAAGAACATCGGCATTCACCCGTGATAGTATAGCGAACTTTAGTGTTAATTAACTCGCTGATAACCATAATGTCAGTTTATTTTCGCCCACTTCTTTCTCTTCATCTTCATCATAGTGGGTGCCATATAAAAAGAGGATGTCTGCTTTACCATCATTATTAAAATCTTTAATTTCAGTGCGGACACTTTTAGGTAAGGAAATTTCATAATCAGCGCCACGTTTAGCAAATAAACGTTTGCCTTTAGCCCCCGAGTAGATGGTAAATTCTTTATCATCAGTTTTAAGGATCAAGTCATTAATGCCATCACCATTAAAGTCGCTAACATCGGTTAGTGCCTCACCGTCACTGCCAGAATTAATTGCTATTTCAACTTCATTTTCATAAACAGGCTTTTTTACATACTTACCGTTTTTTTCCAACTTATAGAAGCGTAAATCCATATCTATAGCACCAGACATTGCCGACATCATAGTACCTATGCCCATTTCAACACTTAAGGTGTAATAATCTTTCAAGCCATCACCATCAACATCTTTAAACTTTATCATACCTTCACCATCAAAAGTCGCATGACCATCAGCTTCCTTTTTGTACTGCATCAGACCATTTTCTATGAACCCATAACGTATCATCAGGTGATTAGTTCTAGACATCATGCCTTCTCGTACTGACTCTTTGGTGACAATATCAACGAGCCCATCACCATTTATATCTTCAATGGTTTCAAGCTTTACAGAAGCACTTTTTTCACCTTGCTGTTTTTTTATCTTAGAATTCTTATTTTCTAAATGTGCATTTAAGTTAATAACCATGGGATTATGATCAAATAACTGAGCAGGTGTTTGAGCAAAGACCATCAATTGATCATCAATTTGGAAGGCGATATCTTTTTTGTCATCGTGATTAAAGTCAGCATGGTAAAAATTTTGTGGGGTAAATGACAGACCACGCCCTGACTTTTCAATACGAGGTGATATAGCAAAGGATTGCTGAGTAAATGCTCCCGTAGCGTTTTGCAAATATATATGAGTTGTATCTAAACTATGAGTAATAAAATCGCTTAGGCCATCCTGATTAAAATCGTGGACAAAATCACCAAAGTTTACGTCAAAAGTTCCTTGGTATTTGTATAAGGTATCAACGTCTATCAATTTACTGATGGTTTTATCTTCTAGATTGTAAGACATCACCGCATTAGTTGTTAAGTAAACAATCACTTCGCCTACTTGCTTCGCCAATGTTGCTTGATTAAAGAACTGTGCGTTTTCTGGAATATCAATAATCTGTGCTTGTTCAACTAATCCACTCTCACTGATACGGGGATAATAACTAAAGCGGTTATCATCATGAATAAGTAGATCAACATCACCATCTTTCTCATTTAGATACAGCAACTTCCCTGTTATTTTGTGCTGCGAGCTTTGCTGAGATTTATTAAAATTTAATTTATTAGCTTTTGCTAGAAGTAGAGGAGAAGCTAAAGTCGTTAATAATAAAACCATCGTTATTGTTGCTATCTTTGACATAATAATCCTTTGGTGTCTGATTTATTGCTAGCCTTTATCCCCACCTAAGTGAACACAAAGATATTGAACTAATATTGATTACAAATAATTAACATAGTTCAAATTTAATAGCATTATCCTCTAATACCAAGTAATAAATGGTAACAATGGCTGTTTTTACAAAGTTGAGCTGCCTGACCTATCATTTAATAAGGATGAGTTGTGCTTGTCGTTATGTTGATTTTATCTTTTACTAGGGTTATTAAACAAAGTATTTATCTAGGATTAATCCTAGATAAATACCTTCCACAAGGTTATTCATTGATAACACCTTCATGTTTACGCATCACATCATTTTATGTTGTCGGTAGGAAGGTTAGAGGAATAGCTTTTACCCTTACAGCATTCAGTAAAGGCGATTGCAGCAACTTTTTAAGTACTAAAGTATAGGCTAAATATCTACACTGAATTAATAACATTATTGACTTAATAAGGTATCGGATAAAAGGTTATCTGTATAACCACTTAAAAAACGACCTAACGGTTCGGTAAGTCAGTGAGATTTTAACCATTTTACTAACTGTGGATAGTGATCAATTCTAGCATTAGGATGAGTGAGGATATTAATGTGATCGTAATTTTGCATATTCCCTGAAGATTTTGACAACAAAGTAAATTTCGCTTTCGGATTATATTCTTGAATGAAAATATTTACATCGCTAGCATGTCCTAACACTTTATCTTTACTACCAGTAAAGTGCCATGTTGGGGGCCAATCAATTGACTTAGCTGCTTGAAAGTAATCAAAACCATCTGTCGTATCATGCCAAGCACTTTTTTTAACCCAAGCGACGCTATCGGCTAACGATTGTTCGGTTTCATTATCAGAGCCAATACCATGCTTTTTAGCATCTAAAAATCCTTTGTTCCTTGCCAATTTAGGGGCGACATTATTCCAAACAATATCCACTTTAAACATTTTTTCTAAACTTTTTACCGTCACCATGCGCTTGGTACCAAAACAAGTTTTACTACGAATACGTTCAATTATTTTAGGAAATCTGGCCAACGTACTCGCCAATAAAACCCCTCCCCAGGAATGTGCAACAAGATGAATTTTTTGTTGTGTGACTTGAAAAATGTAATTTATAAAATGTGGAATATCTTCAGTGATCGCTTCAAATTGACCATGTACAGCATGTTTATCAATACGAGGCGTGCTTTCACCACGGCCACGTAAATCGGCGACATAAACATCAAAGCCCTGCTCTGCTAAGTAGCATGCTAGACCTTTACCTTTTTTAGTATAAAAAATAAGGCCATTTTCAATAGCACCATGTAACATAAAAATAGGCGTACCGCCCTTTTGTTGCCAAATATGCCTTAAATGAAGTTGATGATCTCCATGAGATAAAAATAAAGATTCTTGATTTGTCATAGGATTATTAAAATGTTCGTGAATAGAAGAAAACAAAGGTCAGACCAGTTAACAATCAGCATACGGTGTTGGATACTGTTGAGCAACAAAAATAACTTAACACTTGGATTACTGGTAAGATCCCAACCATAAGACTAGACAGTCGATAAAAAAGTCAATAACCTACTCACATTTACAATATTATTGCCGTTAAGCATCATTTGTGTAACAAGAACATGATGCAAAAGTATTAAACATCCGCTTCATTTAATGAATAATAATTTTAATAACAACAGCTCCCTAAATTAGGAAAACTATGTCTTCTTCGATAAAAACCTTAGCTAAGGTAATTAAGTTTGTCGGCTTATTTATTATTGCTCTTTTGCTAATTATCTGGCTCTCTTCACCATTTGTTAGTCGACATTACCTAACTAAATACCTAAATGAGCAGCAGCTCACCCTAGCTGATAAAACAGCCATACGTTATAACCCTTTTTGGTCGAATTTAAATATACGAGAACTAGAAATAGTCAGCGTAGAAAATATCGATAAGCCCCTTATATCGTTAAAGTCTTTAAACGTTACGGTGAGTTTATTTAAACTATTAACTGATACTTTGTATGTTTCAGAGTTTGCTATTGATGGCTTATATCTAGATGTTAATTTAAATGGTGAGGCACCGGTTATTGGTGGCTTTGTTATTGCCAATAATTCAAACGAGACTAAAACATCCATCGAAACACCTACAGCACAAACAACAGATTTAGCAAAAAATTCAAATAATGAGGTCGCCAATAATTATCAAGTTTCATTACCCTATTTTAGCCTTTCCAATGCTATTTTTAATCTAGGTATTGAACAAAGCCAACAAGAATTTATCATTAATTCACTTGTTATAAAAAATGTACTTGCCTCGACAAAAACACAACAAGCAGAGCTTGTACTTAATGCTTTAATTAATAAGGCCCCTTTGTTTTTAAAATTAAATGCCGATTTGACTTCAGAGCAGCGTAAAATAAGCTCTGAAATAACCTTGTCTGAATTAGCACTCACCCCATTACAGCCGCTGTTAACCGCTAATAGCCCCGAGCAAGAACCACTAACAATGCAGGGTTCTATCAGTCTTAATAGCAAGCAGTCAATTTCTATGTCGACTGCTGTCACCGACATTAACGTTGAAACCTTTGAGTTAAAAACAACTGACTTTAAAGCGACACAAAAAAACAAAACGCTTGCACTTAATATTTTTCCGCTAACTTTAGAAAACTTTTCTATTGCGCTTGTTAATGAACAAGCGCCTAAAATAACCGGCACCGCTTCATTAAACATTAAAGATTTAAAGGCCTATGAAGGTGAAGGCGCGCAACTATTAGCTAAAGTATCAGCAATAAAACTTGATGATATTGCGGTGACTACAACAGAGTCATTAATAACTGCCAATATCAAAAATCTGATTATTGAGCAAAGTCTATTTGCTGAAAATACCACAGATGATTTTCCCCCTTTAGCCCAATTCAAAAACCTAAGTATTAATGATGTAACTGTCTCTCAGCAAGGTCTATTCATCGATACGATTAACCTATTAGGTTTAACTATTGATACCAACTTAGACGAAGAAAAAAATATTACTGGCTTACCCACTTCACCAAAAGATCAATCGCCCGTTGCCGAGCCGCTAGCCAAAACAATTAATTCACCAAAAACCATTGAGGGTGAAGTAGAAAGCGAAGAAAGCTTATTTTTATTGTCACTTAATTCTTTTTCATTTGGTGATAGCGCCGGTATTACTTTTATTGATCGCAGCACAAGTCCTTATTACAAAAGAGCATTTAACATCACAACGTTTAACGCTGGCCCTTTTGATAACCAAAAGCCACAGCAAGAAAGTAATTTTATCTTAACCGGTAACAGTGATAAATACGCCAATTTCAACTTATCTGCCGTTGCTAAACCTTTTAGTAAAAAAGATTATTATAAATTGAATGGTTTCTTCAAAGAGGTCAGCTTGCCTTCATTATCGACTTATATTGCGCAAGCACTTAACTACGAACTTAAAAGCGGTCAGCTTGATGTCGATCTAGATGTAACCGTTGATGATAAAAAAATTGCTGGCAAGACCAAGTTATTTTTAAGAGGTGTGGAGCTAGGTGCAGCAAACGATCATGAAACAGGCACAGTGAAAAGCCAAACATCGATACCTTTTAACATTGCCTTAGGGATGTTAAAAGATGGTGATGGCAACGTAGAGCTAGATATTCCGTTGAAAGGTAGCACTGATGATCCTTCTTTTGGCATGAGTGGTTTTATTAATTTACTGGTAAAAAAAGCAACGATGTCTGCTGCTAAAGAATATTTGATCACTACCTTTGTGCCTTACGCCAATGTAGTTACTGTTGCTATGTCTGCGGGTGATTACTTATTAAAAGTTCGTTTTAGTGATTTAAACTTTCCAATAAAAGAAACACAATTAACGGCTCAGCAAAGCCAATTTTTGGCTCAATTTTCAGCCCTGATGACAGATAAGCTCGATACACAATTAACCTTGTGTGCTATTGCAACACCAGAAGACATTGATAAACCGTTAGGGACTAAGATTACCGACATAGATGATATAAAACAATTGGCTGAAATTTCTGGGCAGCGCCTTGAGGCTTTTAAAGATTATATGGTAAAAGAGCACGGCATCGCCTCTTCTAGGCTGTTACTTTGCTCACCAAAAATAGACTCTACTAAGGGTGCTAAACCAAGAATTACCTTTACAGACTAACTATTTTATTAGCGAATAAAAAAACGCTGACACGTAATGTGCCAGCGTTTTTATTTATCTATTAGGAGATTATCGCAAGTGCCTTTATTAAACGTTTCTCTACCAAAATTAAATTTACTTTCCTTGAGGAATAAAGCCGTTAATTTAGCGTTGAAATAACATCATCTAGGCTAATAAAATATATCTTTTAACCCATTAGCAAAAGCGGTGAAACGTTCTTTTAAGGTACGTTTCAGCTTGATATCTAGTGCACCAAATAAAACTAAACCTTCAACATATATTGTTGGTGCATCAATATAATCAGTTGATGGCGCTTTATTGTCAATGCCACCAAAAATACAAAAAGCTTTCGAAACAACTTTAACATTTTCAGGTACGAATATATCAATTCCGCCAAACAAACAAAAAACTTTCACCGTAACTTCACGCTGAGTAAAAATAGCCTCACTAAAGTCAATATCACAACCACCAAAGACACTTATTGATTTAATTTCTTTAGCGACTCGCCATTCACCACTGCGGCCACTTCCGCTAAAGATATTAATAAGTAAATCACTGTCATCTGTTGGCGTTGAAGAATAATTAAAGCGAAAGTCTTCTTTTTTCTTCTCGATATATTCTTCGTCAACTTTTAAGTCTAAATCAGCAACAAGTGAAACAAGGTCTTCATTAGATTCAAAAGCCATTGCTTGATCTAATCGCCTTTCAAAAGCTTCATGTGAAAGTTCACCGTGACTATAGTTCATCACTAATTGGTCAACCACCTCTTCTCTTACTTTGTCGGTAGGTCTATCTGCAATGTTAACGGCCATATTATTATTCCTTTAAACAGTTAAAATATTATTAAAATATTATTAAAATGAAAGCAATAAACAGACCATTAATAATAATGTTAAATTACAACACCCTACATATCCACGGTAATAAATAGACAGATAAAACATGATGATTTAGTATTTTTAACCAATATCCATGTAATTCAACCAACCCATCAAGCAATAACAAGGTTTATTCTTTACAGTCATGGTCAAAATTTGGTGCTAACTCATCATAGGATATATTAAGTCTATTTATCAAATCGGAGGAGGTATTAAGGCTACTCGCTAAATATAAATTACGCGTTAAGTAATCAATAGGAAAAATAGGTTCTATCTTGTCCGCATAGGGTGAATTGCTTTCAATGAGCGATGCAAAGTATGTTGATGAGAGAACGATCAACTCAACACGGTCGAAGGCTAACATTTGAATAAAATTATCGTTATTATATGAAATGGATAGATTTTTTTCAGGTTCAAAACCTAGTCTTAATAAATACTCGGCTGAAGCTTGCCCTTTTTGTGCAGCAATAAGATAATTTTTTGCTTCTGCTAATGAATTAACTTGAATATCAGGCCTAGTTTTTAAGCGATAAAATGAAAATTCTATCGAACATAATGGTGCTACCCACCGAAATAAAGACTCCCTCTCTTGTGTCCTTAACAGCGAAAATATAAAAATATTGGGTTGCGTTAACGCTAGTTGATAAGCCCGTGCCCACGGATATATCTTTATCTGATAATCAATAGAGGAATGATGAAAGAGCAATTTTACTTTATCAGCAGACAGCCCACTAAGCTCACCATTTTCATTGATAACTTGGTAAGGTGGATAAATTTCAGATACAACCTGAATGCCAGGTGACTCCTGTTTGAAGGTTTTTACTTGATTTTCATTAGATGCGTAACTATCGACATTAATAAAGATAAGTAAGACAAGTAATTCTCTTTTAAATAATAAGGTCATACAATTAAAAAATCTTCATTCAAAGTTCAACAAATACCTTCGCTGGCATACGCATGGTTTATCACTTTTTAAAAGTTAAGATAAGCCTTGCTCAACAGGTGAGGTTCTTATAGATTCATCCTTATGATATTAATATTAGACGATAATAAATAAAATGTTAGATAAACACTCTCCTGAAGTACAAGAACAAGCAATAAAAATAGCTAAAAGCATACAAAAGCCTAAACAAACGAAGGAGCAGACTAAACTTATTGCCCAAGGTATTGAGAAAGGTATTGCTGAATATAAGAAGCAGCAGAGTAAAAAATCTCGCATACGTGATAAGGCCAAAAAATCATTACTGAGAGAAAAGAACAATCAAGAAAAAAGCACTGAAGCTTGCCCTCAAGAGATACCACCTAAAAGGGCACTTTACTTACCTTGGTTGCTTTTAGTCATCAGCTGGATTGGTTTTATTCTTTTCAGTCAATGATGATAAATAAATTGATTACTTTTATAACCAAAAAGTATCTATCTCAATGTTAAAACCCTTTAATTTTTATTTAAGTATAAACAACAAAATATTCACACGTTAAGACTAAGGTATAAGACCATAGACAATAACGTTACGTTATACTCAATTGCCTTGATTTTAATCAATAAAGCCTTTAGCTGTTGCGGCATACTTTATTTATCATCATTAATGAGAGTCACTTACTATGTCATTATTCGACCAAGATAAGAAAACAGTAAAATGGGAACAATTCTTAAAATCAGGTAATCGCATTTTCATTGGCTCTAATGCCGCTGTACCAAACGCCTTAATCGACGATTTAATTGCCAACAGTGCAAAATTGCATGACATTGAAACGGTTCATATATTAACGCTTTCAGATAATAAGTGGGCAACACCTGAGCACAAAGATTTATTCAAAGTAAATGCGCTATTTATTGGTGGTAAAAATATTCGCGAAGCTATCGCAGAAGGCAGAGCTGACTATACACCGAGCTTTATTTCTGATATTCCCCGTTTATTTCGTGAAAATGTTTTACCACTTGATGCGGCATTAATTATGGTTAGTCCGCCAGATGAATATGGTTATTGTTCACTTGGCGTGAGCGTAGACATAGTGTCGTCGGCAGTAAAATCAGCAAAATATGTTATTGCACAAATCAATTCAAAAATGCCACGAACGAATGGACATAGTTTTGTTCATGTTAATCAAATTCATGCTTGGTTAGAGGCAGATCAAACTCTTCCTGTTTTAGCACAACCGAGTATTGACCGAGTGGCAGAGCAAGTAGGTCAATATGTTTCTATGCTCATTGAAGATGGCTCAACCCTGCAAATAGGTATAGGAAAAATTCCTGAAGCGGTCTTACGCTATTTAGCGAACCATAAAGATTTAGGCATTCATAGTGAGATGATCTCTGATGGCGTAATCGACTTAATACGTTCGGGTGTTATTAACAACCGTAAAAAGACCTTCCACAAAGGAAAAGCCGTGTTAACTTTTTGTATGGGAACGCAGCGACTCTACGATTTTGTTGATGGTAACCCCCATGTTGAATTCTATCCTTCAGAGCATGTTAACTCTCCGGTAAATATTGCTAAAAATGATAATATGGTTTCTATTAATAGCGCTATAGAAGTAGATTTGACTGGTCAGGTCGTTTCAGATTCTATTGGTTATCAATTTTATAGTGGTATTGGTGGTCAAGTCGATTTTGTACGTGGCGCGTCATTGAGTAAAGGTGGTAAACCCATTATTGCGCTGCCCTCGACAACAAAAGATGGAAAAACCTCTCGTATTGTTGCCCATATTACCGAAGGTGGTGGTGTGGTCACTTCTCGCGGTCATGTCTCTTATGTTGTTACTGAATATGGTATTGCTTCATTATTAGGGAAAAGTATCCGTGAACGGGCATTAGAACTTATTCGTATTGCTCATCCAAAATTTCGCGAGCAACTTTTAAAAGATGTCAGGAAAAATTATTGGGTGCCAGAATATCAAGAGAGCTCGCCAACCTCAGTACCTGAATTAGGCGAAATAGAACTCAAAAAATTTACCTTTGAAGACATTAATTATTATTTACGCCCCTTAGCTCCCGCTGACGAACGTCGTTTACAGGAGTTTTTCTATTCGCATACCAAAGAAACCTTGATCATGCGTTATAACCATCATGCCACACAAATGACCCGTGAAAACGCTTGTAAGTTAGTCAGTGTCGACCAACATAAAGATTTAGCCTTGTGCTTTACTCAGCGCACTAATTTAGCTGATGTTATCCATGCCGTTGGTCGCTACTACTTCATCGAAAGTCATAATTGTGGTGAAGTAGCTTTCGTTATCAGCGAGCATAAACGTGGTAAAGGAATGGCAAAAACCTTATTAGATGAAATAATAAAAATTGCTACCCTACGTAAGCTAGACAAGCTCATTGCCTGTGTAAGACGAGATAATGCGCCAATGTTAAAGGTCTTTGAAAAAGCAGGATTTCTTCGGAAATATTCTGAAGAGATGGACGAACTCAATTTAGAATTACAATTAACAGCATCAACAATAGCAGAAATAGAGGAACAATCATGACAGTAGGTGTAATTGGTCATCATAAATGTAATGGGCACAGTATGGGGGATTATCATCCAGAAAGCCCAAAAAGACTGGGGGCGATTCAAGATCAGTTGATCCGCAGTGGTCTTGAATATGTTATCCGCCAATATGATGCTACACCTATCGACCGAGATCTCATTTCACTTGCTCACGATGACAAGTATATCCAATATATTTTTGATAATGCTCCAAAAACAAGCGATCAAGATGCCATTTTTCGCCTTGATGATGATACCAGCATGAATGCTGATACCTTACCAGCTGCCTTATTATCGGCTGGTGCAGCGATTAATGCCGTTGATTTAGTGATGGATAAAACCTTAACGGCCGCTTTTTGTGCTACGCGCCCTCCTGGGCATCATGCTGAATATGATAAAGGTATGGGGTTTTGTTTTTTTAATAATATTGCTATCGCAGCCGCTTACGCAAAGAAAAAATATAAACTAGAACGTGTCGCGATCGTAGATTTTGACGTACATCATGGTAATGGCACCGAAGATATTATTAAAAGAGCCACCGCTAATGGCAAAGAACAAGGTTACTTATTTTGTTCAAGCTACCAGTACCCTTTTTATCCTTTTGAAATGCAAGAAAGTGATACGCCACCTATTATCAACACCCCCTTACCTGCCACTTGCAAAGGCCCTGAGTTTAGAGCGGCGATAAGTAAGCATTGGTTGCCGGCTTTAGAGAAATTTAAACCGCAAATTATTTTCATTTCTGCTGGTTTTGACGCTCATATCGAAGATGAAATGTCGCAAATTAGCCTGACTGAGTGTGATTACCGTTGGGTAACGGATGAACTTAAGACCATTGCTGATAAGTACAGCGAAGGTCGAATAATATCAATGCTTGAAGGGGGCTATGCTCTAAGTGCTTTAGGACGAAGTGTCGTTGAACATATGAAAGGTTTAATCAGTAATCAGTAATCAGTAATCAAGCATGTAGCTGAATATTTTTAAACATCAGCTACATTAAACTAACCACAGAAAACATATTAATGGGCTTTTTTAAGTGACTTTACTAATGTTACGACTAATAACACTAAGCCTCCGGCAATAATACCTATGATACCTTCGGTTAATATCGGTACTATAATTTCAGCGATCGCCCCAAAAGTGTTCGCCAGAAATTCAACCAGATGATGTACCTGCTTATGCAACCATGAAAAACTATGGACCAAAATACCACCGCCTACCAAGAACATTGCAATAGTACCAACCACTGTCAGCGTTTTCATTAATGCCGGGGCAAAAATAAGTAAACCGCGCCCTAAAGCTCGTTGAATGGCATTAAAGCGCCCCGAAACAGACTTTCTTAATAAGTATAAGCCTAAGTCGTCAAGTTTAACGATAGCGGCAACAAGCCCATAAACACCAAAGGTTATTGCTAGGGCAAGTCCAGAAACGACCGCAACTTGAACTTCAAAGGCAGCCTCTTGAACTGTGCCTAAAGCAATAACAACAATTTCTGCTGATAATATAAAATCAGTGCGGATGGCACCTTTAATTTTTTTCTCTTCAAAGGCGACTAAATCTACGTTTTCATCGGCTAAAGCTAACAACTTTTTTTGATGTGCCTCTTTTTGATCTTGAGATGAATTATCATTATGTTGGAAGAATTTATGGAAGACCTTTTCAAAACCTTCAAAGCATAAAAACAGCCCGCCAATAACAAGCAAGAGAGTAATTAAGGGCGGCGCAAAAGCACTAATAACTAAAGCGGTAGGCACAATGATAAGTTTGTTTAACAGCGACCCTTTAGCAACAGCCCAAACTACCGGTAATTCACGTTCAGCTTTAACTCCTGAGACCTGCTCAGCATTCAGTGCTAAATCATCCCCTAATACGCCAGCTGTTTTCTTTGCTGCGACTTTTGATAAGATAGCGACATCATCAAGTACTGTTGCAATATCATCGAGTAAGGTTAATAAACTTGATCCGGCCAATGGTTTCTCCCTGTTTACGCTGCCAGTTATAGACATCATCGTTATTTACCATCCACAATGGAAGGTCTAAATTTGTCGGCAGCTAAAATAACGTGCAACAAGCACTATTGCAGCAAAGACTAGGATGCCTAAAGCTGTTATCAACATTTTCCTGAACATAAAAAAGGCTGCTCATAGCAACCTTTGTTAAGATAATAAACTAATTCGATTACATTTATTCCACAGGTAAAAATGCATCTGATTGTTCAACTTCATATTTTTTATGTAATTTTGCAGCTAAGACACCTTTGCGGTGAGCGAGGGCTGCTTCCATCTTTTTAGCGGCACTTGCAATAGCAGCGTACAACTCTTTTCCTGATGCCGTTACGGAGATCTCATTACCTTCATAGTGAGTAGAAACTTCTAATTTTTGTTGATGAGGCTCGACGGTAATAATTGCGCTAATAGAAGTGAGACTTGGGTAATGCTTAGCAACTTTTTTAAACTTGTCCTCAATTGACTGCTGGATACCTTCAGTAATTTCAACATGGTGACCGGAAATATTTATTTTCATAATGTTACCTTTTACTAAGAGAAAATTGTCTTCAGTTAATATACTCGGGGTTATCTCGGTAAAACACAATGGTAATTTTGTAAAAAAATGAAAAAAAATTGTAACCATATTGAAATATAAATAAATTACTTCTTAAGCATTGATTTCAAGTCAGCAAATGGATTATAGGTTGCCGTATCTTGATTAGTATCACCGGCAATAACTTCTGTTTTATATTTAGCGTGATCTGTATATTTAGCGTGCTCGTTATCGTGACAGTAAATACATAACAGTTCCCAATTACTTCCATCATTTGGATTATTAGTATGGTCGTGATCAACATGATGCACAGTTAACTCCATAAGGTTTGAATAAACAAACTCACGAGCACAGCGGCCACAGACCCAAGGAAATAATTTGAGGGCACGGTCACGATAACCCTTTTCTTTGGCTTTGTAATTGAGGCTTGCGCCTAAGGTATCAGATGACATAATTAAGCAATATGAAAGTAAACATAAACCATTGTAAAATGCTGCTTAAATATGTTCAATGTCTATTTCAATTCAATTCAATTCAATTCAATCAACATAACGCTTCAAAGGCTTAACGCATTTAAATGACTTCAATCTTATATTCAATATCCTGCATCATATGTCCATGTACCGAATTATCATGATGGTACTGGGCATTAAACTTTAACGTATGAACACCTTTAGCTAAGGGGCGCAACATTAACCAATAGCCATCAGTAGCAGAAGGATAAACTTTTTCTGTTGCTTGTGTTTTCGCAAGTAATGCGTGTAAATCAAAACACTCTTTTGATTTTATTCGATTATTACGGATATTGGGAATAGATTGGCCATCGAGTTCAGCATAAACAAAATACAACTCTCCATTGTTTAATGCCGCTTCTTGTTTTACTTCATCACAGGTTTTACTGACATTTTGTTCTGGCCAATACGCCATATTAATAATAGGAAAGAAGATATGTTTACCATAAGGAATAATGCAATGCCGCTTTATTTTCGAGGTGCCATAACCACCGGCTAAAAACCAAACATTCCCTTTTTGATTAACACCGCAAAACTCTCCCGTACTATCACGCACCGGAGAGCTTCTATCACTCATTGTTTGGGTCCATTGCCACCAAGTATTCGCATATTGATCAAGTGATTTACCGGCAATGCTCTCATTAACGCCAACAACTATCGGTTGATAATTATTAGCTAAGCCACTGAAGGTGAAAAAACTATAAATAAAACAAATAAAACTTAATGTTTTAATACACATATCAATTCCTTTTTAAATGTAAAACCAGTCACAACTCCACAGTATTGTTTTTAACATTGTTGACACTACTATTACAAGATAATTGCAGTGAAATAGTCATGCTATTGAAATACTTTTTCAGCCCAGCGCGCTAAGCCAACGGTTACACTGCCAAAGTGATCGCCAGCAATCACCGGCGTATTTGGCATTTGCTCACGTAAAAATTGGTTTAACACCGGTGACTTTGCTGAGCCTCCAGTAACAAAAATCACATCAGGTTGGCAATTAGCTTGCACCACACATTCATTCATCAATTGAGCAATTTGCTTCAATTGTGAAGAGCTTGCTTTCAACATCAAGGCACGATTAACTTCTACTTTTAAATTATCAGCTAATTCATCTAGGTATATTGGCTGAGAGTCTTGTTCGGTTAAGCCTATTTTTGCTTGCTCTGCACCATTAACAATAAGGTGACTTAATTTTTGCTGGTGAACCTTTAACAAACGGGAGAATACCTCAGGCTGTTTAGCATCGCGTTGCAGCGTTTGCAAATAACGATAATTGGCTTGACTGTAAAAATTAGTTTGCTCGTTAATATTATTAATGGCCACAGCTTGATTAAAACTATTAACAGGCATAGGTTTACCCGTTTTTAACGTATCATTCATCCCTAGGCTTGGCATTATTCCCTTGAGCGCTAATTGAATATCGAAATCATTACCACCAATACGCACACCGGTGTGCGCAAGCAAGTGTTGCTCTCTTGAAGTACTGCTTTTAAATTGTGGTCCCATCAATAACATTGAGCAATCAGTAGTACCACCACCTATATCAACAACCAAAACTTTCGTTTCTTCTTGCAAACTTGCTTCATATTCAAAACCAGCGGCAACTGGCTCATATTGAAATTCTACACTCTTATAACCGACTCGTTTAGCTGCATTAGTTAATATCGTTAACGCTTGACGATTACTTTCTTCACCTTTTAAGCCTTGAAAATTAATCGGTCTGCCAATAACAGTCTGCGTTATTTCTTTTTGCTGGTTTTCTTCAGCCAATGTTTTTATGTTGCTCATCATTGCAGCAACAATATCTTCAAACAAGTTAATTTGGCTATCAACCAAACCACTCGCCCCTAAAAAGGATTTTGGTGACTTAATATAATAACCTTCTTCAGGATCTTCTAAGTATAGATTCAGCGCCGCTTGGCCAAACGATAATTCACTAGGGATGCCATCGAGCTTTAGCTCTCGTAATACATTCTGACCCCTTTGTAACGGACCAACCCGTTGTTGTTTGAACAGGAGCTGTTGCTCTTCACTTAATTGTTGACATAACCAATGAGAAATAATGTCTCGACTTGGTGCGTATAGTGTTGAAGGAATATACTTACCATGTTCGCCTAAAGATAATATCTTCGGCTGGCCACTTTCCATTACTGCGACAGCACAATTTGAAGTACCGTAATCAAAACCTATCATTGTTTATTTATACCACTGAGTCTAAAAGGGGTCGCGTAGCATACTGGGCAAGTGAGTAATTTTCAACTCATTAATAAATTTCAGTGATGTAATCGGTTTAATAACGCGGGTATTTACATTTTATTCAGTTGGTACCAATGACATTAAATAATAATCTTCAGTACAATTAAAAATAACTTTATTTATCTAATACTTTTGTTTAAAAACGCCTTAGTTAATTAACTGTCTCTTTTGAACATGATTATTACGACTATCAAAATATATTTTTCTCAGTGGATATAAATGTGCCACACCGTATGTTTTACCCACTAAGTCCTGCGCATTAGGTGCTCATTTGCAAAATGCGCTACTTAATAAAAAAAATGAGCTTAATAGTACATTTACTTTTTAGTATTTTCATCGGGGTATGCTCTAATAATAAAATGGCTATTAGTTCACTAACTTGCTGATATTTATTTACCCTCGAAAATTTTTAAACGTGAGGATAAAGTGATCATACTCCAAATTTTTGTTTTAGATCATGTGAATACAGACGCTTCTTGTTATAATGCCTTTAAGATTTATGACTCTATTTAATAAGGAAATAAAATGCCTATCTCACGTTCTCGTAATAATCAGCATAAAGTATACATTCCGTCATCTGCGCGTACTAATCACTACTTGTTAGTTAAATTCCCACTGACTGACGAGTTAATCAGCCTAAACAATCAATTAATTGATCGAACTAGTGAGCAGCCCTACCAGCGTCTATATCAACATTTAGCTGACAGTTTCTTTGACGTGAATAATAAATTAGACATAGAAAGTGGACAATTTATTGCTAACGGAAAATTTGCTCGTATCCGTTATAGCCCAGAAAAATTAACCGTACAAACTGATGAAGAAATTCTTTTTTTGTACAGTCCACGCAACCATTACAGCCAAAACACTTACATTAATGGCAAAAAGCGCGTGCGAGTTATTACACTGGTATTTTTAGCTAATGGTGACGATGTTCGCCAAACCTCAGCAGAGTTTCATAAGAATGTTCTGCTCGCTTTAAATGAGTTTATTGACGTTAACCACATTAATAAATCAACAGTAAGAGTCTGTGATCACCAACATTTTACTTATGATTTATTCTCTAAAGATAAAGGCGTTACGGGTACACAAACCCATAAATTACGTACTTTAAAAAATCGCTATGCCGCTGATGATATTAGCTTGCCAGACAAAAGAGATGTACTTACTTATGTAGTGGCTGATTTACCTATTAACCGCCGCATCAAAGAACTACTTAATATTGATAAATCAAAAGAGCAACCTTATCAACCACTCTATGATTTAATCAGCCATGCTTTTATTGAGTCGGCTAATAAGCAACATTTATTCGAAGGTGCTATTTTAGCTAATGGTTTAATACCTATCGTCAGAAGTCGTTTGGAAGAAAAGCATAAAGCTGCAGGTGAGTTACAAAAATTAAGCTTCAACCCATTTGAACCTAATAATAACTTCACCTTACATTTTGCTGGCGATTGCTTAGTTGATTCCATACAATTTGTTATCATAGCAACAGAAGATCATAAAACGAGTCAAGGCTATGGTAAATTCCTTAATTTAGCTGAACAAGCACTGCGTTCAACTGCTGTAAAACTAGGCTATGTTAATTCGAAAGAAGAATTAGTCATCCGCTTACACCAGCACCTAGGTTATGACCTTTAAACCACCCAAGTAAAGATGATGCTATTGACGTTTGTCGTATAACCTTTATATACGACAAACTTATCATTTATTATCATGTGGCATGGCTATAAAGGAAATGTTAAAATGTTAGGGATATTTATTTGTAGAGAAAATTCGTGCCATTAAAACAAAACCTTCATCCAAGCAACCGCCATAACAACGGTTATGATTTTTTAGCACTGTGCCAGTCGTTACCGACATTAAAACCCTTTGTTCATACCAATAAATATCAGAACTTATCTATTGATTTTGCCAATGCAAAGGGGGTAAAAGCACTTAATCAGGCATTATTGAAATATCACTATCAAGTAAATCAATGGGATATACCTACGGGGTATTTATGTCCACCTATCCCTGGCAGAGTCGACTATATTCATTATCTTGCTGATTTATTAGCAATATCACTCCCTGCAACTTCAACCTTAAAGGAAAGCAAAGTATCAGTGCTTGATATAGGCGCTGGGGCAAGTTGCATTTATGCTATTTTAGGTCAACGTGAATATCAATGGCAGTTTACTTGCACCGATATAGATCCGACGTCCATTAAAGTTGCCAAGCAAATAATCGCTGCTGACAAGTCGTTTAAAAAATCGATTACTTGTCGCTTACAGCCGAATTCATCACAAATATTTAATGGCATCATTGAAGAAGATGATCGCTTTGAATTAACCATGTGTAACCCTCCTTTTCATCGTTCATTGGCTGAGGCAACAAAAGGGTCAGCTCGGAAAGTCAAAAATTTAGCGGCAAATAAAAAAACGTTCAACCCCTCGCTAACAACCAGTCCCAGTGTACCGTTAAATTTTGGCGGTCAAAATGCGGAATTATGGTGCGAAGGTGGCGAGCTTGCCTTTATTAATCAGATGATAAAAGAAAGTAAATCTATCCAAAAACAAGTGCTATGGTTTACCTGCTTAGTGTCAAAAAAAGACCACATTAGCCAACTAAAGCAGACGCTTAATAAGTCGAAAGCCAAACAAATAAAAGTTGTAGATATGGCGCAAGGACAAAAAATCAGTCGTTTTATTGCTTGGAGTTTTCTCGATGAAAGCCAGCAAAAAAATTGGTTTAATTTGGTTTAAGCACGCAGATGAGAAACATTAGTCAACGATTGCAAAAAATAGATAATATGGTCAGTACTCACTATCAAAGCATTTGGGATTGTTGCTGTGATCATGGTTTACTGGGACTAACATTATTAAAGCGCCAAACAGCTGACACCGTGCATTTTGTCGATATTGTTCCCTCATTAACCACGCATCTTGAATCATTATTACAAAAGCACTTTAGTGCAGACGACTATATTCAAGCTTGGCAGGTCCATTGTATTGATGTCGCAAAGCTACCGTTGGCAATACAAGATAAACAGTTAGTTATTATTGCTGGCGTTGGTGGAGAGCTACTCATTAGTTTTATTGAAAGTATCATCACTAATTTTCAGCAAAACTCGCTCGTTCCCCCAACAAGCGAAATAGAGTTTATCGTTTGCCCCGTGCATTACAACTACCCTGTAAGACAAACCCTAATAGCTCATAATTTTATTTTACTGGATGAATGTATCGTTACTGAAAACAAACGTTGCTATGAAATTATCCATGTCAAAAAACAGTTTGGTGCATCTGCCGAAATTGATAATCCTTTAAATAAAATATCACCTACCGGTGATAAAATGTGGGATTTGTCGATTAAATCACATCAACAATATTTAGCGAAAACCATTGGCCATTATAAGCGTATGTTACTGGCCGCAAAAGATAATGAGAAACAAACGATTAACCGTATTATTGAACAATACTCTTCCCTTACAACCTAGCTAAGAAAACCTTAAAACAAATCTTGATTAATTTGTATTACATCTAAGTTTATTCGTTAAAAATCAAGTAACTAAGCCACTTAAACAAACGCAAAATAGCAACAAAAAAGGCCTACATAAGCAGACCTTTAATCATTATACCGCTAATTTATAAAAATTAAACGGTACCTTTTTCCATTTGGTTAAGCTCAATAGATTTAAACAAAGCGGTAAAATTGCCTTCTCCAAAACCTTGGTCGTCAACACGCTGAATCATTTCGATAAAGATTGGACCAAAAATATTTTTAGTGAAAATTTGTAATAAATACGAGTTTTCTTTTTGGCTATCGACAAGAATTTGATGATCTTGAATGCGTTTATGATCTTCTTTAACCCAAGGAATGCGTTTAAATACGTCATCATAATACTCAGGGACGATATCAAGGGTATCAATAATATTTTTATCTAACTTGTCTAAAGAACCAACTAAGTCATCACTGATAAAGGCTAAATGCTGAACACCAGGACCGTTATACTCATCTAAGTACTCATCGATTTGGTTATTCTTCTTACCCTTACCTTCATTAATTGGTAAGCAGAAAGTGCCACAAGGCGATGCTAACGCGTATGAAATTAGTGCAGTTTTCTCACCTTTAATATCAAAGTAGCGCACATCGGTAAAGCCAAAAATATCTTTATAGAAATTAGCCCAATGCTCCATCGTACCTTGATGAACATTGTTCGTTAAATGATCAACACGTAAAAAACCTTTATCTTCGTTAATAACCGGAGCGTCAATCGCTTCAAAGTCATCTTCGTAGATAGAACCCGGATTAGTCGTTGATGCTGCAAATTTCTCAATAAAATAAATTAAACTGTCACCAATACCAAAAATAGCTGGATAGGGTAATTTGTTGTCTTCGTTAGCCGCAGATTTAGCACCACGCTTAATCGCTTCTTCAAAAGCAAAATCAGCATCGTCTACACGCCAGCCCATAGAGCAAATAGCAGGACCATGGCTTTTAGCAAATTCTTTTGAAAAGCCTGCTTTTTCATTGTTTAATAAAAAATGAATATCATTTTGATTAAAGTAATCGATATCACGACCTTTAAACTTTTTCGTTTTTGAAAAACCAAAACCATAAAAAGCGTTTTCCATAAAATCTGAATCGGGTGTCGCATATTCAGTGAATTCTATACCACGAAGGTTAAGTGGATTTTTTACATCAGTCATGTTTATCTCTCTTAAAGAATCAATGGGTGCATTATTACTAGGTTTTCAATGAAGAGATAGCGCAAAGCAAATCTAATAAAACATCGCAGCGTAACAGAAAATGTACGTGCTATCTGTGCGGAATGTATTCGACGTCGAGACAAGCCATATAGTGCTTAGCCAACAGCTGTTCAGTTATGTTTACATGACTAATTAACGCTAAAGTATTCATGCTTTTTGGTAAATTACAGGCATAAAAAAAGGTACGATATACGTACCTTTTTATTATTTATTTATCGACTAGCTAGGACGATTAGAACGCTCTTGACGTTTACGAGGACGATCAGTTGTTGGTGTTGATTCAACCGTTTTAACATCTGAAACCGTAATTTCTAATGATTGACGACGAATTTTAACACGCTTTAATTGCTCAAATGATTTCTCTGGCATGCCTTTTGGTAACTGAACATAAGTATGTTTATCATGTAAGTTAATTGCACCAATGTAGCTACTATCTAACGAAATTTCGTTAGCGATTGCGCCAACGATATCACCAGGACGTGCACCATGCTCTTTACCTACTTCTAAACGGTATGTCTGCCAATCAACGTCGGTACGGTTAACTTTAACTTTACGAGGAGCACGTTCGCCACCACGCTCAGCGCCACGTTCACCACCACGTTCATTTCTGCCGCCACGACTTTCGTTACGACCACCACGCTCACTTCTAGAATCACGGTCACTACGCTCACGCGTTTCACGACGAGGCTTAGGATCTTCTTTTGGTTGTAATGGCTGGTTTAATTGTTTTTGGAACAATAAAGCTGCAGCTAAATCAGTCATAGAAAGCTCTGATTCATTGGCCATTGCTTCAACAATTTCACGCATGTTTACTAAATCTTTATCTGCAACAATTTGTGCCATTTCAACACGTGTACGTTCAATACGTTTTTTACCAATTTCTTCAATATTTGGTAATTCATAAGTGTTAATAACACCTGAAGTTAAACGTTCGTAATGACGTAGAGAGTGCATTTCGCGAGGACGAACAAATGCAATTGACATACCTTCACGACCTGCACGACCTGTACGACCGATACGGTGAACATAAGCTTCATTGTCGCCTGGTAAATCATAGTTAACCACTAATGAAATACGTGGAATATCTAAACCACGAGCAACAACATCAGTTGCCACTAATATAGATGACTTACCTGATTTCATTTGTTCGATACAACGTTCACGCTGTGCTTGGTTCATGTCGCCGTTTAAAGCTAATGCTGGGTAACCAGCTCGCTCTAATTGTTCTGCAACTTCTACCGTGTCGCTACGAGTACGTACGAAAACTATCATCGCATCGTAATCAACGATTTCAGCTATACGCTCTAAAGCGGTAATTTTACGAATGCCACTAACTTTCCAAGCAAATTGAGAAATATTTGCTTTTGACTGTTTAACAGCAGCAATTTTAATATGTTCTGGATCTTTTAAGAAACGGTTAGCAATTTTACGAATTGCTGGTGGCATAGTTGCAGAGAACAAAGCCATTTGCGTCGTTTCTGGTAAATGGTCAAGTATCCACTGAATGTCTTCAAGGAAACCCATGTTAAGCATTTCATCAGCTTCATCAAGTACACAAAAAGATAAGTTACCTAGTTTTAGACTCTTACGACGTAAGTGATCCATTAAACGACCAGGTGTGCCAACAACAACTTGAGCGCCACGCTCTAATTGTTGAAATTGTGGCTGGTATGATTGACCACCGTATAAAGTAGCAACCAATAAACCTTTCATATTTTTACCGAAGCTTTCAATTGCTTCAGCAACTTGCATCGCTAATTCACGTGTTGGTGCTAACACCATTAACTGTGGCTTTTTCAATGAAACATCAATTTTAGCCAATGCAGGTAAACCAAAGGCAGCAGTTTTACCTGTACCTGTTTGTGCTTCACCTAAAACATCTTTACCAGCTAATAATGGCGGAATAGTTTTTGCTTGAATATCAGTTGAGTTTTCGAAACCGATAGATTTTACAGCAGATAATAAAGTTTCAGGCAAGCCTAAAGA
Organism: Colwellia sp. BRX8-9; assembly: GCF_014077245.1. NCBI lineage: Bacteria > Pseudomonadati > Pseudomonadota > Gammaproteobacteria > Alteromonadales > Colwelliaceae > Colwellia > Colwellia sp. BRX8-9. Next base: position 49,902 of record NZ_JACGVN010000013.1, on the reverse strand, counting down.
GTCAAAGCTCACAGGAGCATCGTTAGAAGTAGTCATAAATTTTGTCTTCTCTTGTGGCGGAATAGGTTAAAAGTAACCAAAACATTCCGCGTTATATACGAGGAAACCACCAGGAAGACTTAAGGCACGTTCACTAAAGAACATAGGGCTAATAAAGAATATTAGCTAAGAAGTCTATTGGGCGGAAAACCCCACTCATTTCGTATAACCAGTGTGAAAGAAAATATTCAAGTCAGAATCACTGTTATCGAGGCGCGCATTATACTGACATTTATTTATTATTCAAGGTATATAAATCATTTTGTTCAAAAAACAATCAGAAAAATGTATTTAATACCAATAAAGATAAATAACAGGGGTAATGAGATTGACCGTGAAAAAGAAACGGCTATGGTTAAATTACAAATACTGACAAGTAATCCTCTGTGGCCTGAGCTATATCGGTCATTTTATGTAGACATTGATATAAAAAAGGCCAGACGCTTATATATGCCTGACCTATATTAAAATCAGTTAAACGTAGATAATATTTTAATTACTCGTCAGCACCCGTTAACAAATCAGAAAAAAGTGAAAGTTTATTTAAAACTAAACCATGAATAGATTTTCTTGGGTAGCGCCCCGTTCGACTAATTTCTCCAGCGGGTTCATTCATCAGCAACTCTAATGCTTGATCAATGTCTTCAACAGCGTGAATGGCAAATTGGTTGTTTTTAACCGCTTCAATAACATCGTCCGCTAACATCAGATTATTAACATTGGTGCGCGGAATAATAACCCCTTGCTTTCCCGTTAAGCCTTCGTCTTTACATAAACGATAAAAACCTTCAATTTTTTCATTAACGCCACCAATTGATTGCACACCTCCGTGCTGATTAATCGAACCAGTAATGGCAAAGCCTTGTTTAATTGGCAGTAAAGAAATAGCAGAAATAAGCGCACAAAGTTCCGCCATAGACGCACTGTCACCATCAATATGTCCGTAAGACTGTTCTATTGCAAGGTTGGCAGAAATTGACACTGGAAAACCTTGCCCGTATTTATGTCCTAAATACCCGGTTAATAACAGCACACCTTTGGAGTGAATAGACTTACCTAAGTCTACTTCTCTTTCTATATCGGTGACGCCTTCACTTCCCGCATAAACGGTTGCTGTGATGCGCGCAGGCGTTCCAAAAACACTGTCCCCTATTTCTAAGACAGTTAAACCATTTACTTTACCGATATGGTGCCCTTGGGTGTCAATCAATACTTGTTTTTCTTTTATTTCACCTAACCATGCCTCACTCATTCGGCCAGTTCTTCGCTGTTTAGCTGCAAGCGCTAAAGCAACATGGCTGGCAGTTAAATGACCTTTGTTGTCTGTTTTCTTCCACAAATAAAAAGCTTCATCAAGTAAGTCGTTTACTTGAACAATATTAGCCGAAATTTTATGTTGATGCTCTGCACGTCTCAATGCATAGCGCACTAGCTCTAATACAGCTTCATTACTGACATGTGGATAGTTGTATTTATGTGCACGCTGGCGAATCAAATGAGCGTAATCATTAAGATTTTCTTCGTTACTTTCAAGATACTGATCAAAGTCTGCTAAGACCCTAAATAATTCGGTGAACTCTTGATCATAGTCTTGCAACATGTAATAAATTTCGGGGTCACCGAGCAATATAACTTTAACGTTTAATGGAATTTTTTCAGGTTGTAAGCTAAATGAGCCCGGTTGACTATATTCAGAGTAAGGATTTTCAATGGTAATTTCTTGTGATTTAAGCGCTAATTTTAAACGTGCCCAGACAAGGGGTTGATTGAGTAGCTTGTCTGCCTCTAAAATTAAATAACCGCCATTAGCCTTATGTAACGCTCCAGGTCTAATTAATCGATAACTGGTATAGGTGCTTCCTTGAAAGCTCGCGAAATCAACATGGCCAAATAAGTTTTGAAAGGTTGGGTTTTGCTCATAAATAACAGGAGCGCCAGCATCAGGTTTTTGAGAAACAAGTAAATTAGGTAAAAATTGTTCAACCATAAGTTTACGCGCATCTTTATCGTTTCTGTTCTCAACACTTTCATCAACAAGAATTTCTAAAACAGTATCAACTACATGGGTTTTTACTTTTGACAAGTATTTTAACACGCCAATATTACTGGCAAACTCATGCTCTAATTCTTCTAGAAATGGCCTAATAGCTTGTTCTGCTGTCTCATTTTTTAATTTACGTAATTTATCAGATGAGATGCGTTTCCATTGTGGTAATTCGATCAATTTTTCAGAGAGGAAATTTTCTAATTTATCTAACAACAGATAAAAGTCAGCACGTTTGCCTTCATCTAAACCGGCAAATTCTTTATCATTTAAAGGTTTTCCCTCAACCAGCGGAGAAAAACCAATCTCTCCATTTTCTTCAAACAATAAAACATTATCTTTTAAAGCACTTTCTTCGACTTCAGCGATGGCTTGATCATATTTTTTATTAAATGCGCGATCAACCGCCGACTTTTGTCGTTGATAACTTGGGTTATCAAAAATCTCAGGAAATAAGTCTAATAATTCATCAATAAAAGTATTGATACGTGCCAATAATTGTTTACCATCTCCGGGACTTAAATAGAGGTTGTGCGGTGCATGAACATCATCAAAATTATTGATATAACACCATTCATAAGGCGTTTCTTGATTGCCAGCGGTTGTCGCTAACATTTGCTTAATTAAGGTTTGTCTACCCGTACCATGCTCTCCCATAGCAAAAACATTAAAACCGGGAGCTTCCATAGACAAACCAAATTCAAGCGCCTCTTTAGCGCGAGCATGACCGATAATAATTTGCTCTACATCAGGAGTGACTTCAGCATTAGAAAACTGCTCAGCAGATAATTGAGCAGTTAATTTTTCAACAGGTAACCGAGTAATTGAAGAAGTTAACTTAACGGATGAAGGCATGCAATATCTCACTGATAACGCTTAAAAAACAAGCGTATAATAATTAATAAATTTAATACTGCCAGTGTACCCTCATTTTAAATAATTAGTAAATTTTAGTGGCGTCCCAGCTTCGTTTTAAGGAGCAAAGGGTAACCTTATAAAAGAACTACCGCCGCAATTAAAACAATCAGCAACATCCGCCGCATGACTGTATGTTATTTTTTCTTGGCAATGCTGGCACTCTAACAAACCAAAACCAATAAAGTCGCCCGTTTTATATAGACCACGATGCTTAATATCTTCATCAAGCTCTGACCACTCCACTTGTGACTTATCAGTGATCGCTTGCATATTTTTCCAGAAAGACTCATTGAGTAAGCCTAAATAGAGGGAATGTTTGGCTTGTGCTTCATTTTGAATAATAAATTCGTTGATATCAAAACGTAAATTATCAACAAACTGCTTAACTTTCTCTTCGGGTAATTTTTCTGCCGCTTGCAAGTAAAGCTTACTTTGCTCTACTTTGTTAACGATATCAGTTATCTCATGCTGGTTAACATCTTCAGCCCATGTAACTAAAGCTTGATAAAGCTCTTGAAAAACACTATTTTTTGATTTCATAACACATTCCTCGACGACTTATAGATTAAGTATAGCTAGTCATAGCTTTATAGAAAAACAAATCAAATAAACTTCTAAAAACTATAACATATCCTTACTTTACTTCAATATGCTCAAAACAGTATCTTGATGTGAGACAGGTATATAAGGTATTCTATCGCCATTATTTTTATGCGTTCATGATCGCGGTCAATTTACTATTGATTGGCTAATGAACACCACATTCTAAAGTGTTTGAGAAATCTTTAATGGAATCCATTTACAATCCCCAAGCTATCGAAGCGCAAGTTCAAAAATTTTGGACTGATAACAATACCTTTAAAGCCGAAGAAAAGCCCGGCCAAGAAAAATATTACTGTCTTGCTATGTTCCCTTATCCAAGTGGACGTTTACATATGGGGCATGTGCGTAATTATAGTTTAGGCGATGTTATCTCTCGCTATCAACGCCTGCAAGGCAAAAATGTTATGCAACCTATGGGTTGGGACGCATTTGGTTTGCCTGCAGAAAATGCGGCAATTAAAAACAAAACAGCGCCGGCTAAATGGACCTATGAAAATATTGATTACATGCGTAACCAATTACAATCACTGGGTTTTGCTTACGACTGGAGCCGTGAATTAGCGACTTGTAAAAAAGACTATTACAAATGGGAACAATGGTTCTTTACGCAACTTTACGAAAAAGGTTTAGTTTATAAGAAAAATGCTACGGTCAACTGGGATCCCGTTGATCAAACAGTATTGGCAAACGAGCAGGTTATTGACGGACGTGGTTGGCGTTCAGGCGCACCGGTTGAACGTAAAGAAATTCCACAGTGGTTTATTAAAATTACTGATTACGCTGAAGAGTTACTTACAGATTTAGACCAACTTACTGAATGGCCTGAACAAGTTAAGACTATGCAACGTAATTGGATTGGCCGCAGCGAAGGTATTGAAATGACCTTCCAAGTTGCAGATTCAGATGAAAGCTTTGACATCTACACCACACGTCCAGATACACTCATGGGAGTTACTTACGTAGCACTTGCTGCGCAGCATCCACTGGCTTTAGCTGCAGCAAAAAACAACCCTGCATTGAACGACTTTATCACTGAATGCAAAACCAATAAATCTACCGAAGCCGATATGGCAACGATGGAGAAAAAAGGTGCCGATACCGGTCTTAAAGCGATTCACCCACTAACCGGTAACATCGTTCCAGTTTGGGCAGCAAACTTTGTCTTAATGGATTACGGTTCAGGTGCGGTAATGTCTGTTCCTGGCCACGACCAACGTGACTTCGAATTTGCCACTAAATACGGCTTGGAGATTACCCAAGTTATTGCTGGTAGCAAAGACGACGATTTCAGTAAGGCAGCAATTACTGAAAAGGGATTATTAATTAATTCAGGCGAATACGACGGTTTAGACTTTGAAGCGGCCTTTAAAGCGATATCAGAAAAATTAATCAGTGAAAATAAAGGCTCTGTAAAAGTTAACTACCGATTGCGTGACTGGGGTGTTTCTCGTCAGCGTTATTGGGGTACTCCCATTCCTATGATGCACCTAGCAAATGGTGAATCTGTCGCGGTACCTCTTGACCAGTTACCCGTTGAATTGCCTGAAGATGTCATCATGAATGGCGTTACATCACCGATTAAAGACAATCCTGAGTGGGCAAAAACCACTTATAACGGTGAAGAAGCATTCCGTGAAACTGATACCTTTGATACGTTTATGGAATCCTCTTGGTATTACGCACGTTACTGTTCACCGAACGATGATACACAAATGATTGACCCCGCCAAAGCAAATTATTGGCTACCGGTTGATCAATACATCGGCGGGATTGAGCATGCTATTTTGCATTTACTTTACGCACGTTTTTTCCACAAGTTATTGCGTGACGCAGGTTTAGTAAACTGTGATGAACCGTTTAAAAAGTTATTATGTCAGGGCATGGTTCTAGCAGATACATATTACCGCGAGGCAGATAATGGTGGTCAAGATTGGATTTCACCAACAGATGTAGACGTTGAGCGTGATGAAAAAGGACAAGTTACTTCGGCTGTTAGCAAGCTTGATGGCAAACCAGTTATTTCTGCTGGTATGAGTAAAATGTCAAAGTCAAAAAATAACGGCATCGACCCACAAGAAGTTATCGGCAAATATGGCGCAGATACTGTACGTTTATTTATTATGTTTACTTCACCACCAGAGCAAACCCTTGAATGGTCTGATTCAGGTGTTGAAGGTGCACACCGTTTCTTAAAGCGTGTTTGGAAACTCGCCTTTGATTTTAGCGAACAAGTAAAAGAACATGGCGAAGTGGCTTTATTGAGCACATTAACCTTGAATGCAGCGCAGAAAACATTACGCCGCGAGTTACACAAAACTATAGCAAAAGTCAGTGATGATATTGGCCGAAGAAACACCTTTAATACAGCTATAGCTTCAATTATGGAATTAATGAACCATTTATCGAAAGCAAGTTTAGTCAGTGTTGAAGACAGAGCGGTTATGCAAGAAGCCGTTCGCGCGGTCATTATAATGTTGACACCAATTACACCACATATGTGTCATGAAATATGGAAAACATTAGGCGGCGCTAATAACGATAATGCTTCGATTGAAGAAGCATCTTGGCCTATCGTTGATGAGAGTGCTTTGGTTGAAGACCAGAAGTTAATTATCGTGCAAGTTAACGGTAAGGTACGTGCAAAAATTACCGTTTCAGCCAACGCCAACAAAGAAGAAGTTGAAGCCTTAGGTTTAAGTGATGAAACAGTGGTCCGCTTTATTGATGATAAGACAATTCGTAAAGTTATCTATATACCGGGTAAACTTTTAAACATTGTTGCTAACTAATCGCGAAAAAGTCCTACAAAGGTAATAAAAATGAGCCATATGCACAAAAAAACGACAAAACACCAAACACGGGTAGCCGCGGCTACTTTGGTGTTATTCACCTTGTTTTTATCAAGCTGTGGCTTTGCTTTACGCGGTGATTATTTATTATCGCCGCAACTGCAAACTTTGCACTTAAGTTCCGCTGATAAATTTGGGGAGCTTACTCGCCAAGTTAAGCAGCACTTAACGATAAATAAAATAAAGTTGCTGAGCCAAGCTACAGAGAATGTCCCGCAACTTAAACTTTCAAAAGACAGCCTAAACCGTCGCACCTTATCCGTATTTCCAAATGGGCAAGTGGCAGAATACGAATTGATTTATACCGTTAGATATCAGCTAGTACTTTCACAAAAGGATGTTCGCTCTTTTGTTTTTGAACTTAATCGCGATTATCAAGATGATCCCAATATTGCGCTTGCTAAAAGTCGGGAACTGGAATTAATGTTAAGCGAAATGCGCAAAGAAGCGGCTAATAAAATCTTACGCGACCTCTCTACGATTAAAATCTAATGCGGATCTATCATAACCAGCTATCTAATACCCTCAATCAGGGCTTTAAGCCTGTTTGGTTAGTTTTTGGTGATGAGCCTTGGCAAAAGAACAACAGCTTAACCACAATAAAACAGCACTGTCAGCAACAGGGATTTAGTGAAGTTATCCGTTTTAGTGCTGACGATAAATTTGACTGGAACCTTTTGGTTGAAGAGTATCAAGCGATGAGCTTATTTTCAGCACAGCGCATCATTGAAATAGAACTAGTCACCGGAAAAATAGCTGACGCCGGCAGTAAAATACTACTTAAACTCAGTGAAAACTTTCATCCTGATGTACAGCTAATCTTTCATGGTCCTAAAATTGACAGTGCGGGTCAAAAACGAAAATGGTTTAAATCATTAGAACAGTTAGGTTGTTTTGTCCCCCTTTATGATATTGAAGGTCGTCAATTACAACAGTGGTTAAATCAACAAATCAAACAGCATAAATTAAATATTCATCACGATGTTACCCCATTGATGATAGAGCTTTTTGAAGGTAACTTACCGGCTTTAGAGCAAGAGTTACAAAAATTTTCATTGCTGTTTGGTACACAACTAATTATTGCTGAAGACGCAGAAAAATTACTGATTAAACAAGCAAAATTCAATCCTTTTCAGGTGGTTGATACCTTACTTAGTGGTGACCTGCCAAAGTGCATTGGCATGTTAGATCAACTGCAACACGAAGGGGCTGCAATCGGTCAGCTTATTTGGTTTATTCACAAAGAGATAACGCAATTATCAACTATGCTAGAGCAAATTGAACAAGGTGAGAGTATCGATAGTATTTATAAAAAACACCGGATTTGGGATAAAAAGAAACCTCTGTATCAGTATGCCCTTAACCATATTAGTCGTGACAATATTTATCAAGCTCAAGCGCGTTTAGCACAAACTGATTTGATCAGTAAAACCAGTAGTGACTTTAACCCTTTTATATTATTGGCAGATGTTTGTATAAGTCTCTATCACGGACAAACCACCAAAAAATTCAATTTAGATTATGAATTCGGCTAAACGAGTAAGCGAAATTAAGAAAAATATTGCCATAATGGGGGGAACGTTTGACCCTATTCATAATGGTCATATTGAAACAGCTAAAGAAACAGCAGCATGGCTTAATGTTGAACAACTCTTCTTTTTACCTGCGCATTTGCCACCTCATAAAAACACCACAACAGCCAGCGCTATGCACCGAACAGCTATGGTGAACCTTGTTTGCCAACAGCAGCCATTATTTAAGCTTGATAATCGCGAACTAAAACGACATAGCGCTTCTTATACCGTAACAAGTCTACGTGAAATAAAACAAGAACAACCCAACAGTCGGGTTTTCTTTATCATAGGTATGGACTCGTTCCTTAACTTTACCCTATGGCATCAATGGCAAACTATTTTGTCACTATGCCATATTGTCGTCAATATTCGACCTGGCTATCAATTAAATCAAATTAATACCGCCACCCAAGAACTATTAAAAAACCATCAAATAGATGACCTAGCAGAAATAAAGCAACAAGATGCCGGCGGCATTATTTTCCATCAAAACCAGTCGCTTAATATTTCTTCAAGTGAAATACGCCAACAACTTTTAAGCAATAATAAACACAATAATCACTTAACAGAATGCGTACATCATTACATTATTGAAAAAAAACTCTATCAAAAATAATTTGCTAGTTAACCTGCAGAAAAAATGATGATATTATAGCGCATTATTATTTACACTAAGAGTAATTCCCTTGCAAGTTGAAGCGTTAAACGCATTTGTTATTGAAAAAATCGAAGAAATGAAAGGTCGTGACATCACGACTTTAGACATCGGAAAAAAATCAGGCTTTGCTGATTATATGGTTGTCTGTTCAGGTAACTCGAATCGCCATGTTAAATCTATTGCACAATCAGTTGCCATCGAATGCCGCGCTAAAGGTATTGAGCCGTTAGGTATTGAAGGTAATGATGTTGGCGAATGGGCGTTAGTTGATTTAGGCAATTTAATTGTTCACGTAATGACAGACGAAATTCGTGACCGTTACCAGTTAGAAGAATTGTGGAACTAAGCTAATAGTGAAGGTTAACTAAACTATTATGCGACTTACCTTATATGCTGTTGGCAATAAAATGCCAGCATGGGTTACTCAAGGCTTTAACGAATATTGTCGTCGATTTCCGCGCGACATGTCGTTTCATTTAGTAGAAATCCCGCCAGGTAAGCGTGGTAAAAACGCCGATATAGCTCGCATTCTAGAAAAAGAAGGCGAATTATTACTAAACGCAATTCCAAAAGGTAACCGTATTGTTACGCTTGAAGTGGAAGGTAAACCGTGGACAACACCACAGCTTGCCCAACAACTTAAGCGTTGGCAATTAGACAGCCGCGATGTTGCTTTACTTATTGGTGGCCCCGAAGGTTTAGCCCCCGCTTGTATTAAAGCTTCAGAACAAAAATGGTCTTTATCGCCATTAACCTTGCCACATCCAATGGTGCGTATTGTTGTTGCTGAAAGTCTGTATCGAGCTTGGAGCATTAACAATAATCACCCGTATCACCGAGAGTAATAATGGCATCGAACAAACGTGTTGCTATTCGAAACCATTCGGCAGAAGCTAATTTATTTGCGCGCAGAACATTTATTGCCTTTATCGGCATACTCGCTTTATTGTTAACCTTAATTAGCAATATCTACGAGTTAGAAATTAATTCTTATGAAAAATATCAAACTCGCTCTAATTCCAATCGAATAAAACTCCTTCCAGTTGCACCTAATCGCGGACTAATTTACGATCGTAATGGCATTCTACTTGCTGATAACAAACCCGTATATTCGCTTGAGGTTATTGCTGAGCAAACGGTTGATTTGAAGAAACACATTGTAGAAGTCAGTGAGTTGCTTGATATCAGTGAAGAAAAGCAGCAAAAACTTTTTGAAGCACTAAAAAGCAAACGACGCTTTAAACCAGTAGAACTGCACTCGCGGTTAAGCGCACAACAAGTTGCATTATTTTCTGTCAACCAACACAAATTCCCTGGTTTTTTTATTGATGCTCGTCTTAAAAGATATTACCCATTTGGTGATTTAACGACCCACTCTTTGGGTTATGTTGCCCGCATTAACCTTAAAGATTCAATTCGTTTGGCCGAAGAAAATTTAGATGAAGATTATGCAGCAACGCGTAATATAGGTAAGCTTGGTTTAGAAAAATATTATGAAAATATACTTCATGGCACTATTGGTCATCAAGAAGTTGAAATAAATAATCAAGGTCGCATTATAAGAACGCTTGATTATGCGCCCCCAATATCAGGAAAAAACTTAACCCTGAGTATTGATATTGAATTACAAATGATTGCTAAACGTGCCTTAGCAGGCAAGCGTGGCGCTGTAGTAGCAATTGATCCACGAAGTGGTGAAATATTGGCCATGTATTCAAACCCAAGTTATGATGGAAACTTATTTGTTCATGGCATTAGTAGTAAAAACTATCGTAAATTACTTAATCCTAAAAACGACAGACCATTACTTAATCGAAGTGTACAAGGTTACCCACCCGCCTCGACAGTCAAACCTTTGCTCGGATTAACAGGATTAGAAGCAGGTGTAATTACCAATGAATCACGCTTCTACGACCCTGGCTGGTTTCAGCTAAAAGGTCTTGAACGTAAATACCGCGATTGGTGGGCCCCCGGCCATGGCTGGGTAGATCTTAATCAAGCCATTGAACACTCATGTAATGTTTTCTTTTATAATTTAGCGTATCAATTAGATATTGATACGATTACCGACATGATGGAAAAATTTGGTTTTGGCGATCTTACGGGTGTTGATATCTGGGAAGATAAACGCGCTATTTTGCCTGGTAGAGAAACCAAGCGTAGTCGATACAATAAACCTTGGTATACCGGCGATACAATCGCTGTTGGTATTGGTCAAGGCTACTGGACAGTAACACCGTTACAGCTAGCTCAAGCTTTTTCTATTTTAACGAATAAAGGCGACATAAAAATCCCACATTTTTTACGTGCTACTGCAGAGTTAGTCGCGGAAGAAGTTAAAATCAATGAGGAAATCACCACCGCTGAGACTGAGGGTAATGTTAATATTATCAATAAAATGGTCACTAAAATGGCAGAATATGATGATAAACCCCCTATTGTTTTAAAAGACAGTAAGCACTGGAGTTTAGTGCTTGATGCTATGCATAACACGGCACAAAAGAAATATCCTGCATTTAAAGGTGCTCGCTATGACGCCGCAGGAAAGTCGGGTACAGCACAACTTATTGCAAAAAAACAAGATGAGAAATATGATGCAGAAGCCACTAAAGAAAAGCAGCGAAACAATGCTATGTTTGTGGCTTTTGCTCCTTATGAGAATCCAGAAATAGTGGTTGCGGTTGTCGTTGAAAATGTTTTGGAAGGTGGTGGTGGTTTTAATGCTGCGCCGGTAGCACGCCAAGTTATGGATCAATATTTTGGTGATAGAGTCATTATTAGTACCGATAAAAGTAAGCATCCACAACACAATAATGTTTATGGTGTTGACAAAAACACAGGACGTAACTAGTGCGTAATATTGGTCATGACCAACAAAAACAGCGAAGTTTCTGGCAAAGAATTCATATTGACTTGCCTCTTTTGTTGGGTATTTTAGCATTAATGACCTTAGGGCTATTTGTTGTTTATAGTGCAGGTGGTCAAGAAGCAGCCATTGTTTACCGTCAAATAACCCGCTTAGGTATAGCATTATTGGTGATGTTCGCCGTTGCTCAAATCCCGCCCCTTTCCTATCAAAAATGGGCGGTACCCGTATTTATTTTAGGTTTGCTGCTCTTAATCGCCGTACTCTTATTCGGTCATATAGGTAAAGGCGCACAGCGTTGGTTAGACTTGGGTTTTATGAAATTTCAGCCTTCTGAAATAATGAAACTGATTGTCCCCATTATGATCGCTTGGTACGTTAGCCAATATGACTTACCCGCTAAAATATCTACCATCACCATTGCATTTATTTTAGTGTTATTGCCAACCTTATTAATTGCTAAGCAACCTGATTTAGGTACGTCACTGTTAATCGCCAGTTCAGGTATTTTTGTGATTTTTCTTGCCGGAGCAAGCTGGAAGCTAATTATCGCTTGTATTGGCTTAGCATCGGCATTTGCACCCGTTCTTTGGATGTTTTTGATGAAGCCCTATCAGAAGCAGCGTGTATTAACTTTTCTTGACCCAGAGCAAGACCCACTTGGCTCTGGATATCATATTATTCAATCAAAAATAGCCATTGGTTCAGGTGGTTTGCATGGCAAAGGTTGGTTACAAGGTACACAGTCACAACTGGAATTTTTACCTGAACGCCATACCGACTTTATTTTTGCGGTGTTTAGTGAAGAATTTGGCTTTGTAGGTGTCGCAGTACTGCTCAGTGTCTATTTAATGATAGTGATGCGAGGCTTATGGATTGCTGTCCATGCCGACCATGCCTTCACAAAACTATTAGCCGGTAGTATAACTTTAACCTTTTTCGTTTATGTCTTTGTGAACATAGGTATGGTGTCAGGCTTATTGCCTGTTGTTGGCGTTCCTTTGCCCTTAGTCAGTTACGGCGGAACATCAATGGTGACATTACTTGCAGGTTTTGGCATGCTGATGGCGATTAGCACCCATAAGCGTTTTATTGCTTAAATTGATTAACAACATAAAAAGAATCTGCCAGTGAAAATACAACTATTAATGATGACGCTTTTAGTCTCGATTTCTGCCTGCAGTGTCAATACCGGACGCTATCAACAACACAAAGATAGTATGCCCAGCCGAGCGCCTACGGCAAGTGAGCTTATTAATATTACGCCAAGAGCAGAGCCCCATAGTAGAGGGGGGAATAAAAGCCAATATCAGGTGCGTGGTAAAACTTATTCAGTATTAAAAAGTGCTGAAAATTTTAGCCAAACGGGTATTGCTTCTTGGTATGGCGAAAAATTCCATGGTCATTTAACCTCAAATGGTGAAATTTATAATATGTACGCTATGAGTGCGGCTCATAAAAATTTACCCCTACCCACTTACTTAAAAGTAACTAACAACGCCAATAGTCAATCAGTAATTGTTAGAGTAAATGACCGCGGACCATTTCATCAAAACCGTATTATTGATTTATCTTACAGCGCGGCTTATAAACTAGGTATGATGAAAACAGGCGTGGCTAATGTCACGATCACTGCCATTACTGATTTTGCTGTTACTGAGATAAAACAAAAACTGACTGAAAATAACTTACCTACAGATAGCGAACAACGTAAATATATTCAAGTTTTCGCCACTAAGAATGAAGTACTTGCCAATAAAACAGCCCAAGCCCTAGAGAATTTATATCAAATAAATACCATAATCCCAATGAACGATGGCCTTTTTCGTGTACAAATCGGCCCAATCAACGATGAAGAGGCGTTAAACACCCTATTGACCAGTTTAAAAAAATCAGGTTATCCAAAAGCATTCAGTCTGAAGTAATCATTCGTAACAATTTGCCACGATAGCACCATAGCAATCAGTAACAAAGATGGTATACTGCTGAAAAATTCTTCTTTTATCATTCAGTTTCGTAGGAATATTATGACTTACCCATTAGCTAAAAAAACGGCTAAAACCTCAACAAAACTTCTCTGCCTTTTAGGCGCAATTTCTTTAACTTTTTCATCTTTTTCCCAAGCGTTAACCATTATTCCATCACCACCAGAAGTTAAAGCAAAAGGTCATATCCTTATTGACTTCAATACCGGTAAAGTTCTTGCAGAGAGTAATGCCGATGCTTTGTTAGCGCCAGCCAGCTTAACAAAGATGATGACCAGTTATATCATAGGTAAAGAATTAGCAAGTGGTAATATCAACAACACTGACTTAGTCAAAGTCAGTGAAAAAGCTTGGGCAAAGAACTTCCCTGGTTCATCGCTTATGTTTATTGAAGTTGGTACCGAAGTTTCTGTAGAGTTATTAAATCAAGGGATTATTGTCGCTTCAGGTAATGATGCTTGTGTTGCTATGGCTGAACATATTGCAGGTAGCGAAGGTGCCTTTGCTCAGTTAATGAATGGTCATGCGGCAGCACTAGGAATGAGTTCTAGTTATTTTGAAAACAGCCACGGTCTAGACAGCCAAGAACACAAGACAACACCCCGTGATATGGCAACACTGGCAATGGCACTTATTCGAGATGTACCAGAAGAATATAAAATTTATAGCCAAAAAGTTTTTAGCTATAACAATATTAAACAATACAACCGTAATAATTTATTATGGGATAAAAGCATGAATGTTGACGGTTTAAAAACCGGTCATACCGCTCAGGCAGGTTACAGTTTAGTTTCATCCGCTACCAAAGGCGGAATGCGCTTAGTTAGTGTCGTTATGGGGACGGAAAGCGAACGAGCAAGAAAAGTTGAGAGTAAAAAGTTACTTAATTATGGCTTTCGTTTCTTCGAAACCTATACCCCTTATAAAGCGGGTGATAAGTTTGCTACCAATCGTGTTTGGATGGGCGATGTAAAAGAAGTCGACTTGGGTATTTTACTCGATACACCTATCACAGTCCCGCGTGGTCAACGTAAAAATTTAGCCGCCAGTATTGAACTTGACCAACAATTAAAAGCGCCGTTAGCTAAGGGAACCGTTGTTGGTAAACTATTTTTACGCTTAGACGGAGAAGACATCGCAGAATACCCGTTAGTAACTTTGCAAGAAGTTAATGAAGGCGGCATGTTTAGCAAGTTAGTCGACTATGTGAAACTACAATTTGTGAACTAGTTAGCAAATAAAAAACCTTGTAATTTTAAACTCGGCTCATGCCGAGTTTTTTATTATTAAGACAAAATTGTGATTAATAATAAAAGCGGTAAATACAATGATCACATTTTATTTGATTAATGATAAAATACCCCCAGATTGACTATTGACCAAGTACTATTTAGAGAGAGAAAATGAAAACCAAGTTTGATGAATTATTAGAATTTCCGACCGTACTTAACTTTAAAGTTATGGGCGTTGCTTGCGACGAATTACCTGATTTAGTGATTAATGAACTACAAAAGCATGCACCCGGTGATTACTCTCCTAAAATTAAAGCCAGTTCGAAAGGGACTTACCATTCGCTTTCAATTGCGGTGACGGTTACCAGTAAAGAGCATATAGAAACAATATATACAGAATTAACGGCTATTGATATCGTCCGCTACGTTCTTTAAAAAAATTACGCTTTAGCGTAACGATAATAACCTTAGTATTTGTCCGGTGTATTCCTATTATTATTTGGATATAATCGGCATCAATAGAATTAAGTGAAGTATAAACTTGAAAAATTCGTTAATCATTCGACAACTTGCCACTATGGACTACACCAAGGTTTGGCAAGGGATGCAAAAATTTACCGATGATCGTAACGAAGACACTCAAGATGAACTTTGGTTAGTCGAGCATCCAGCCGTTTTCACACAAGGGCAAGCAGGTAAAGAAGAACACTTGCTAATGCCAGGTGATATAGAAGTAGTAAAAGTAGATCGTGGCGGACAAGTGACTTATCACGGCCCTGGTCAACAAGTTATCTATTTTATGATCAATTTACGTCGCCGAAAAATGGGCGTGCGTGATTTAGTAACGCTACTTGAAAATGGCTTAATTGCCGCATTAGCTGATTTTAACATTATAGCCAAAGCTAGACCTGACGCACCAGGGGTTTATGTTGGCGAAAAGAAAATTGCATCGTTAGGTTTACGAGTGCGTAAAGGTTGCTCTTTTCACGGTTTGGCACTGAATGTAAATATGGACTTATCGCCCTTTCTTCGGATAAATCCTTGTGGTTATCAAGGACTAGAAATGGTGCAGACAGCCGATATCAGTCAATTAACAGATACTGCTCAAGCAGGTGAATCCTTAGTAAAACACCTCGCTAAATTATTAAATACCAATAATATCAGTTATAAAACTGGTTGGGACGAAATGAATGACCACTAAAACAACTCGAGTTATCCCTGGCACAAAAATGCGTGATGCAGAAAAAATGGCGCATATCCCTATTCAAATTGTGCCCTCAGAGCGTGAAACCATGCTTAGAAAGCCTAAATGGTTACGTATTAAACTACCTCGTACGACAGAACGGATTGACAGTATAAAAGCAGCGCTACGTAAACATGACTTACATTCAGTCTGTGAAGAGGCTTCTTGCCCAAACTTATCCGAGTGTTTTAACCACGGTACCGCCACTTTTATGATCTTAGGTGATATCTGTACACGCCGTTGCCCTTTTTGTGATGTTGGCCACGGTCGTCCTTTAGCCCCTAAAGTTGATGAGGCTAAAAAGTTAGCACTAACACTTAAAGATATGAAACTGAAATACGTGGTGATCACTTCGGTTGACCGTGATGATTTACGTGATGGTGGCGCTCAACAGTTTGCTGATTGTATTAGTGAAATAGCCATACATGCACCAAATACTAAAGTTGAGATTTTAGTCCCTGATTTTCGTGGTCGCATGGACCGTGCCTTAGAAATTTTAAATGCTAATCCTCCACATGTCTTTAATCATAATTTAGAAACCGCACCGCGTCTTTATACCAAAGCACGTCCGGGCGCTAACTACCAATGGTCGTTAGATTTACTGAAAAAATTTGGTGAAGCCAATCCTGCAGTACCGACAAAGTCAGGTTTAATGGTTGGCCTAGGTGAAACAGACGAAGAAATTTTACAAGTTATGCGCGACCTCAGAAGCCATGGCGTGACTATGCTTACCATTGGTCAGTATTTACAACCGAGTAAACATCATTTACCGGTAGAACGCTACGTTCACCCTGATGTTTTCGATATGTATCAAGCTGAAGCGATTAAGATGGGCTTTAACCATGCAGCCTGTGGGCCTTTAGTGCGTTCAAGCTACCATGCTGATAAACAAGCCGCAGGAGAAGAAGTTAAGTAATCCCCTTGCAAATAACCTAAAGCCTGAATATCTCGATATCACTGATATCATCGAAATATTCAGGCTTTATTGTATGCGACCTCTGTACCAACACATCCACGCAAGAATTTGATTTTATTAAAATAAATCACAACCACTTTTATTAATACCTCAATAGTTCAAAAAACAAACTATTTTTACTTGCCTTGATCCAGGTTATAGTTGTACCATTACCACACACGGAACAACTGGGGCATAGAAAGAAATATGGAAATTACCATTAATATAGAAGATCCGATGCCGTTATTTACACAACTCGTTGAACAAATAAAATCAGCGGTTATTAGCGACAAGGTTAGACCGGGAGACCCACTTCCTTCGATTAGACAATTGGCTAATGATTTAGAGCTCAACAGTAAAACTGTTGCTAAAGCTTACAAATTATTAGAACGAGACTTAGTCATTCAAAGCAAAGGTTATCGAGGGACCTTTGTTCACCCTGATGCAATCGTAAATAGTAAAATGGATTTAAATGCTGATGTTTTAGCACAGTTAGATAATGCTATTTCTGCCTGTAAAACGGCAGGGGTAACCGACTCAGAAATACGTATTGCTTTTAGTAGTGCAATGAACAGTAAAAACAATTAAGGAGCAGAAGATGTCTATTAACATTTTATTTTACACATTATTTTTAAGCCAAATTATACTCATTTCATACTATTACCCTAAGCAAATAATTAAAAAAATTGATGGGGTTTTAAAAAAATTTCCGCCGGAGAGTTATCCAAAACTTTACCCTGAGTCAACTGAACAGGTGAACGTAGCTAAGGTTCGTTATCGATTACTTAATCAAATAATACTGGTTATTGGTCTGATATTACTGGGGTTCTATGTTTTGATGTCAAAAGATTATAGTGATAAGCAGAAATTTGCAGAAGGATTGCCCTTAATGTTTGGTATGGTGCAGTTTATCCCCTATATGTTATTAGAAATCTCTGGGTGTAGACAATTTAAACTGATGAGAAAAGCCAATAAGCGTACCAACCGCACCGCAGATTTGACACCACGTCACTTGTTCAATTATGTTTCACCTTTATTGGTTATTTCAGCTGTGGTGTTATTATTTTCTTATATTTTATTTGATTTATATATTCATAATTTTGCGATTACCAGCGACTTCATTATTAAAATAGTGACACTGAGTTTGGTACATGCACTCTTTATTGGTTTAGCCATTTGGCACCTTACCGGCAAACGTTTAGATCCCCACCAAGCAGTGAAGGACAGAAGTAGCCAAACTCAATTTGCTTTACAATCAATGGGCTCTGTGAGTATTTTCTTAAGTTTATTTTTAATGGCAAACACAGCAGTTGATGTTTATGAACTAGGTTATATGGAGATTATTATTAACAGTATCTACTTTCAAGTTATCGCCTTTGTTGGTATTGGCGGTATGCTTAGAACCGTTAAAATAGAGACGATTAATTTTGATGTTTATAAGGCCGATAATTCGATAGTTTAGCGATTGATTAACCGGTAACTTTATTACGGCCAGTTCAATGACAAATAACATATTTGCAAATGAGCTGGCCAACTTATGCTATTGTGGGTTACCTTCAAAATTTTGTTCTGATTTCATCCCTTCAATATTAATAATTTTCGAACGATTCATTGTTATTTTAAAACGCTGGATGTATTGTTTTGTTTTATTACCCGGTATTTTTTGCTCTTGCACAACCGCTAAATTTATCTGATAACGTCGTTCAACACCTTGATTAGATATCTTACTGCCATCAAGTGCATATAAACGCCCTTCTCCTTTTTTCAAAAAACGCACAAAAGGCGTTAAATTAAAAAACATCTGGTGCTGAATCTCTTTAAAGCCAGGGATAAACTCTTTAGCAATAACTTTTGAATTACAGCGAAAATGTAAGAGTTGTGCCGCTTGCTTGTTTTGTTGACGGCGTTGTTGAAAATGTTTATTAACAATATCAGGTAAGTCTTTGTTCTTAATATAATCAAGCCATAGGGTTTGCATAGACATTTTATTTTTAGACATACTATCGGTAAATACATGCTGCCACTTAGGGCGTCCTCGCTGAATTTTTCGCCAAAGATAGCGTGTGAGATCATCCTTAAATATTTCACGGACACCATAAATCACCCCTAAAAAAGTGATCAGTACTAAAGTTACTTCGTTAAATGCTGAGCGAGCGTTGAGCACAATTGACATCACGAACGCCATAACGACAGCGGTAATACTACCACGAACTAAGCGTCTTAGATTATTGTCTAGGTCATGAGTGGTTCTTTTAAAGACCACACCAAATTCACTTAATCGCTGCAACAAGCGCATTTTGTTAGTGATACGATTTGGGTCTGCTAGCGTAATTTTTGAATTATACTGGCGCTCTGTTCGGTAATTATTTTCTTGGCGACACAAGGCAAACAACACCTCTCGGGTTTCTGAATGCTCTGAGCTTTTTGGTCCATTGGCAAGCAAATTAAGAAATGACTGCTCTGTATACCAGCTTAGGTAATTATCTACATTTTCAAAGTAAGAACTTAGTTTTTGATCTAAAGGGGTATAGCGGCGCAGTTTTTTTAACAAGCTTTGTGTTTGATCAACCAATTCAAGTGCATATTGATAAAAAATTTCGATATCTTTTTCTTGTAGGGCTTGCTTGATATCTGTTTCGAGTGCGACCCTAAATTGATAAGAAAATAAATTTAAGTTACTGCGATAGTCGCCCTGATCACCCTTTTTTTGACTTATAAATCGGCTACGCACTAAAGGTAAATGCACTTGGCGAGAAAAGTAAGCACTATGGCTTCGGATACTGCTGTGAAAGTAATTATCTTCACTGAGGGTAATAGCATTAATGCCCATTTCTTCGGGAATAGAAAAATAAAGATCAAAACGTTGTGATTCTTGTGGTGATAATTGCTGGCTAACTTTAAATGATAAATTTTCATCTTGCGTTAAGCTGATTTTTTTCACTTAATGATCCTCTCCTATTAACAACAACTGAGGGGTAAGTATCTGTCAATTTTACTCTTTTTACCATAATTGCTTTAATAAAAAAGGCCGAGAAATAATTTCTCAGCCTTTTTTATTAAAACTATGACTTATTTATCCACAGCATTTTTTATATTTTTTAGTACTTCCACAAGAACAAGGATCGTTTCTGTTCGGTGTTTTATCAAAACGCTGTGTTTTAGGGACATTTAATGCCGCTTCTAGCTCAACAATATTCTCTTTTACATCAGCATTAATTTCAATGTTAGCAATAAAATTGTGCTCAGTAACAATAGTGATAACTTCTTGCTGCCTTTCTTTTGATGCAACAACGAGCATTAATGGTTTTGCTGCACTACCGAGCTTAACGCCGCGATTAGGTTTATAACCTGCACTGCCGTGAGTGCCCATAACATCAGGAGTACCGCGATAAAAAAATTTAGACATAAAAGCACCTTAATTGAATGTGAGTGCCGAATAATCAGCCATTAAAAAATTCGCGCGAATTCTAACAGCTAAACGTAATTTTAGCTAAATTTATATAATGTTTACCTATAGAGCTAAACCAGACTTAATGAGATAACACCGTTAGGCGACGACTATTTCTCACAGTTCCGCCTCTAAAATGAAGATATTGTTATAAAAAAGCCAGCATCAGTGCTGGCTTTAGTTTATCAGTAGAGACTGGGACGATATGAATCGACATTAACCAGTTTGGTAAGCCAGACAATCACTTATTACTTCTTTATACCTTCAATATGGAGCTCTAATTCAACATGTGATGAAGCAGGTCCTAACGTGTCTGGAATACCAAAATCAGCTAAACCAATTTTTGTTGTTCCACTAAAGCCAACACGGTAACCACCCCAAGGATCTTTACCCTCACCAATTTTTATCGCGTCAATAATAATGGCTTTACTAACACCGTGTAAGGTTAAAGTGCCGTTAATTGCTAATTTATTTTGACCATTATCAGTAATGCTAGTGCTAACAAATTTTGCACTACCAAACTTATCCACATCAAGAAAGTCATCACTACGGACATGCTTATCACGTTCGCCATGGTTAGTATTTAAGCTGGTGGTATCCACCAACATTTCAATTTTAGCCGTAGATAAATCAGCTGCATCATAACTAAAACTGCCACTAAATTTATCAAAACGTCCCGTTAACCAACTGTAACCCAAATGCTTAATTTTGAAGTTAACGGAGGCATGCGCGCCTTTGTAATCTACGATGTAGTCTGCTGCATTAACTGTTGGAGTGAAAGCAGATGTCATAAGTAGCGTTGGCAATATTGAGGCAAGTAATAATTTTTTCATGTGAGTCCTTTTTTTTAATCGTATGAATAAAGTCTATTTATTGTTTAAACGCTGATAACCAAGCATTCTAGTTAAGGTGTTATCTTTATCGATAAAATGATGCTTTAGCGCCGCTAATGCATGTAAAACAACAGAACACATCAATAGGTAAGCAAGATATTTATGCACCGCACCGGCAATATCTTCTTGATTAGTAAACAGCTCACCAAAACTCATTATTGATATCAACTGAAAAACTTCGATTGCACGTCCATCAGCCGTAGAAATTAAATAACCACAGATCATTAAAATAAACAGTGCAGTATACAAAAATAAATGCATAAAATGTCCAAGTTTTTTTTCTGTATCGCTATGTGTTTTAAGCGCTTTTGGTTTTATCTGAGCGCTGCGCCAAATCAAACGAAAAATCATTACAAAGAATAAAAGTATACCAATACTTTTATGAAGATCAGGCCCTTGTTTATTCCAAGGATTGTAATAATCGAGATCAACCATCCAGTAGCCTAAAGCAAAGAGTCCAATAACGGTTAACGCAACGAACCAGTGTAAAAAGATACTGACCCAGCCATAGTGCTTTGTGGTGTTTTTGATGTTAATTTCGATGTTCATTAGCATATTACTATTTAGTTTACTGTTAATAATACTACAGGGGTTTCGTGAACAGATTAAGTCGCTAAAGCGTGATTCATTGTTTCCATATAGCTTCTAATTGAGTCGATAATATAACAAGACCCGTGCTTTTAGTAGATTACCTACTTTACCAGTCAAGTCCTTTTTGTGCTTTAACGCCAGCTTTAAAAGCGTGCTTAATCGGTTGAACTTCAGATACGGTATCAGCCAACTCGATTAAACGGCGATGGCAAGCGCGTCCGGTTATAAGTACATGCTGCATTTTAGGTCTATTATTCAATGCCTCTATAACTTCGTCTAGTTCAATATAGCCATAAGTCACCATGTAGGTCATTTCATCAAGTAAAACAATATCAAGCGTTTCATCACTCAACATTTCTTTACTTTTTTGCCAAGCGACTTTTGCTGCTGCTACATCAGTTTCGGTACTTTGTGTTTCCCAGGTAAAGCCGGTTCCCATAACATGGTGCTTAACAGCAAATTGCTTAAGAATATTCATCTCGCCACATTCCCATTGAGTGCCTTTAATAAACTGCACCACGCCAGCTTTTTGGCCGTGACCAATAGCACGCAATACCGTACCAAAACCAGAGGTACTTTTACCTTTGCCATTACCCGTTATTACTACAAAAACACCGCGTTCTTCTGTTGCTTGAGCAATTCGTTGATCAACGTTGGCTTTAATTTTCTTTTGGCGTTCAATATGTTTTTTTTCTTTAGCCGCTGCTTTATCAGCCGCCGAGGGTAAATCACTCATATTATTTCCTATTTAACGGTATCTATTGAAAGAACTCGGCAGTTTAATCTTTTTATAAATTATTTATAATTGCAAAGAGGTTTAAAATTAGAGTATTTTAATTTAACAACAAACTTTCTTTTATGGCTTAACATCGTTTAACTAGTGGATGATGATTAGCACATAAACCTTAGCTTACTCTGTTTAAGAAGAAGCGTTTAAAGTCGCTCTCAAGTAATGGCTTAGCAATATGATATCCTTGCCCTAAATCGCAACCAATTTCTTTAAGCTTCTGATATTGTTCCGCAGTTTCAATTCCCTCTGCGGTAGTTTTAATCTTTAACGATTTAGCTAAATTAACCACAGCTTCCAGTATCAAGACCTTACTATTGACTGCATTTAAGTCGTCAACAAAGCTTTTATCTATTTTTAAAAAGTCTAAAGAAAATTGGTGTAAATAACTTAGCGATGAAAAGCCAGTTCCAAAATCATCTAAGGCGACTGGGATATTAATACTTTTCAAAATGTCTAAATGGTTTTTGACCGCGTCAACGTTTAGGATGAGGCTTTCTTCAGTGATTTCTACACATAAGCGATCAGTAATATCTGCAGATTTTAGGTGCTGATTTTGTAAATAGCCAATAAAGTCTTTAGATGCAAATCCTGATGTTGAAACGTTAACACTCAACTTAAATTGTTTTGGTAACCAGTCAGCCCATAGATTTAATTTACTGACCGCAAGCTTGAGCATATACAGATCAAGCTGTACTATCTGACCTGATTTTTCTAAAATTGGAATAAAAAAATCGGGATACAAAAGCCCTAATTTAGGATGCTGCCAACGTACGAGTATTTCAGCACCAATAACCTTGCCACTGTCAAAATCAATCAAGGGTTGGTAATTACCAATAAACTCTGAATTTTTTACCGCATTATCAAAATCATACTCAACTTTGACATTGGTTGATTTATTTTGTTCTTCGAGCGCTTCGAAGAAAACATACTGATTACGCCCTTTCAACTTAGCTTGATACATAGCATGATCGGCATCAATCAATAATTGTTCTGCGCTTTCACTCGAATTGTTATAAGTCGCTATACCGATACTAACACTGCTAAAGATATTCAAACCGTCGATATTGAAGGCAGAAGCCGTAGCAACAAGAATACTTTCAGTTATACGACAGATAGTCTCATAATCAATTTTTCCATCAAGTAGTATGGCAAATTCATCGC
Source organism: Colwellia sp. BRX8-9 (assembly GCF_014077245.1). Classification (NCBI taxonomy): domain Bacteria; kingdom Pseudomonadati; phylum Pseudomonadota; class Gammaproteobacteria; order Alteromonadales; family Colwelliaceae; genus Colwellia; species Colwellia sp. BRX8-9. The sequence continues at coordinate 26,053 of NZ_JACGVN010000013.1, read as the reverse complement.
CACCTAAGCGAGCTAACGTATCCGTATTTCTCAACCTAGTCATTATTGCTTGCGCGATACCAATCAGTAATTTGTCGCCAACGTGATGACCATAGGTATCATTAATTTGCTTAAACCTGTCTACATCAATAAATAATATCGCTATATTGTCTTGGCGATTATTCTGGCAATGTAAAAATGCATGTTGGGTTCTATCTTTGAATAGCGAACGGTTCGGTAAATTGGTTAAAGGATCATGTAAGGCTAAAAATTGTAACTTTTGTTTAGCTTCCATTCTTTCGATGGCATTATTGATATGCTTAGCCACAAACATTAACAATTGTTTGTCTTTTTCTTGAAATAAGAATTCAGTACTATAACTTTGTACGACAACTATGCCTTTATTTATCCCACTTCCAAAAGGCACCCCTAACCAAGCTTTGGGGATGTTACCACGAATATAAATGGCTTTTTCATCAAGCATCTTTTGGATATCTGCTTCATATAATAAAGAAGGCTGGTCTTTAGCTAACGCATAACCGGTAATACTTAAAAAATGTGGATCGATATTAATACTAGTAAACGTTGATCTATCATCAAACTCATCAATAGCATAAGGAAAATCTATTGTTAGCCCATCATTTTTTAATAGCGCAACAAAAAAATTTTTCGCCAAGGTCAGTCTGCCAATACACTGGTGCAAATATTGATAAAACTCATCAATATTTTTAGTTTTAAAAATGATTTCTGCTATTTCAAACAGTGCATCTTGAATTTTATTAGCATACTCTAAATTTTCTATTACCTCTTCTAGGCCATCGACTTTAATAATTTGAGAAATTTTCATTGCGGTAATTGTTGCTAACGCAGTGAGTGTTTTCAGATGAAACTCAGTGTAAAAATTAACACTGGCATGTTCCGAATCAATAACACCTAATAATTGCTGCTTAAATAAAATAGGAACAGCTAACTCAGATAAGGTCGTTTCATCCTCAACAATATAGCTTTCAAACTCACGGGTATCTTTTACCAATATTGGTTGTTTGGTCGCAGCAACTTTCCCTATAACGCCTTCATTAAAAGGTATGGTCATAGAATTAGACGAAGTATCTCTTATGGAACTAGTCGTGATTACACCATCATTGAAGGATTTTTTTTTGTCAAAGCCCGACATTCGACTTAGCGTCATACCCCCTGAATCTAAGGTGTAAATAACGGCATCTTCAAAACCTAATTTTTCGACAATATTTTGAGCTAAATATTGCCAAATTTCACTTGGGGTATTTAATAACAATATATCAGTCGCAAACTGATTAGTGATGGTTAAGCTTTTTATCGTTTCTGATTTAGATAGTTCGGACAAATTCATTATGCCTAAAGTTATTTTTAAAATATATTCACTATTATTAAGCGATTACAACACATAAATATTCATGGTGAGTAGAGCAAACTTTTAATGTCCTGTCTATTTATCTAAGTAATACAGTTGATTTAGCCGTACGGAAAGGTTGACTAAAGTCTTCCTCTAAAAAATAGTTATAGCGGTACTACAACAAAAAAGGGCAGTAACATTAACATGTTACTGCCCTATCTATCAAATTGACAAAAATGACTAGTGGTTTTCAGAAACCATATTGACCGTATATTTTGGGATTTCAACAACTAAGTCTTCATCACCTACCAGCGCTTGACAGCCTAAACGAGATTCAGGCTCTAATCCCCAAGCTCTATCTAGCATGTCATCTTCAAGTTCATCACTTTCTGCAATTGAATCAAAACCTTCACGTATGATCATATGACAAGTGGTACAAGCACATACTTTTTCACAAGCATGCTCAACGCCAATATCATTACGCAGTGCAACGTTAAGTACACTTTCGCCCTTTTCTGCCTCAACCACTGCACCATCTGGGCATAAGTCTTCGTTAGGAAGGAATATAATTTTCGCCATTTTCTTAGCTCCTAAAAGTTTTTAAACTTCGTCTACTGAATGTCCTGCTAGTGCTGTTTTTATCGAAGAATCCATACGACGTTCAGCAAAAATAGCGGTACTTTCATTTAATATTTCAATAGCTGCTTCAATATCATCGGCAACCGTGCTTTGGGCAATCTTCGCTAAAGCGGTTATTGCGTTATTTATTGTGGTAATTTCGTCATGATTTAGTAATGCGCTGTCATTAATCAGTGCCGATTGTACTGATTCAATAACGCGTGAGGCTTCAACTTGTTGTTCTTTCAACATACGCGCTTGTATATCTTGCTGAGCATTGCTCATTGAGTCTCTGAGCATTTGAGTGATTTCTTGCTCTTCTAAACCAAATGAGGGCTTCACCGTGATACCTGTTTCAATACCTGTTGACTTTTCCATGGCTGACACTTCTAATAAACCGTCAGCGTCAACTTTAAACGTAACACGAATGTGAGCAGCACCGGCAGTCATCGCTGGAATGCCACGCAATTCAAATCGAGCTAACGAACGACAATCTTCAACAAGCTCACGCTCACCTTGCAACACGTGAACAGCCATTGCCGTTTGCCCATCTTTAAAGGTCGTAAACTCTTGTGCTTTAGCAACGGGAATTGTCGTATTTCTAGGAATAACTTTTTCAACCAATCCGCCCATCGTTTCTAGGCCGAGTGATAGAGGAATAACATCAAGTAACAAAATATCGCTGTCGGGCTTATTACCCGCCAAAATATCGGCTTGAATCGCAGCGCCAATGGCAACCACTTTATCGGGATCAATAGACGTTAACGGTAAGCGATTAAAATATTTTTCAACCTGTTGGCGAACCATAGGAACACGCGTTGAACCACCAACCATCACCACTTCAATGACTTCATCAACGCTAATATCGGCATCTTTTAATGCGCGTCGACAAGCACGTAATGTTTTAGTTACTAGAGTATTGATTAAAGACTCAAACATCACACGATTAACTTCGCCATGTTTTTCATCACCATTTTCTAGCGTTAATGAGAAACTAATAACTTCATTTTCTGTCAGTTGTTCTTTCACGTAACAGGCTTGCTGTAACAATTGACGCTCTATGGTTGCTGACAATGGTCGTTGCAAACCCGTCTGTTCGATAATGTGGTCAACAAGAAGATTGTCAAAGTCATCACCACCTAGCGCTGAATCACCACCGGTCGCTAATACTTCAAAGACACCTTTATTGAGACGTAATACTGAAATATCAAAGGTACCCCCACCTAAATCATAAACAGCAATAATACCTTCTTTGCCACTGTCTAAACCATAAGCGACCGCAGCGGCTGTAGGCTCATTAAGTAAACGTAAAACTTTTAGATCAGCAAGTTTTGCCGCATCTTTGGTGCTATGGCGCTGGGCATCATCAAAGTAAGCAGGCACGGTGATAACAACACCAGTCAACTCACCACCTAATGCATGTTCTGCACGTTGTTTTAAACTTTTTAATATCTCTGCCGATACTTGCACTGGGTTTACTTCACCAGTACGTGTAGTGATGCTTGGATGACTTTCATCACCTGAAAAAGAATATGGCAGTGAAGGGTATTTTTTACTGATATCAGCTAATGAACGACCAATAAGGCGCTTAGCTGAAACAATAGTATTTTCTGGATCACTCACCGAATGTGCTTTAGCGGCATGGCCTACTAATACTTCATTCGCTTGGTAACTCACCACTGAGGGTAATATATCTCGACCTTCGCCATCAACTAAGGTTTCAGATAAACCACTTTTAACGCTGGCGATAAGAGAGTTAGTTGTACCTAAATCAATACCTGCGGCGAGGCGATGTTCATGAGGAACCGTGCTTTGGCCAGGTTCAGCTATTTGTAATAACGCCATTTTTAGACTCTTTTATATTCGATTACGATTAACGGGCGGTATGATATTTCATTGTAAATAAAAAAACATCGATTTGCTGTTATTTTATTAAACTAAAATTCATATGAACTAACGATCAGTCGTCATTGAAAAGTTGATCTTCTAATTTATCGAGATCGACGCGTAACTTTTGATAAAACTTTAACTTTCGTAATTTATCACCTGCCAATAAGTTTGACTGGATGGAGTTTTCATCAAGCAAGGTATGCATCTCTAAAGCGAGTTCTTCAAAGCCGGTATTTAATACTGCAGCATAATTTAGAATGGCAGCTTCATGGTCGTCAGCATGCTTAACATCGTCAAGCATTTCATGTAATTCCATTTGGCGCATTAAAAAACTGTTATCACTAAATGAAGCTTGTTCATTTGGCTGATCACTTTCTCGTAATGTTAATAGATATTGTGCACGTTTCAAGGGGTGTTTTAGTGTTTGATAGGCATCATTAATTAAGGTTGATCTTTTAACCGCGACTAATTGCTCTTGACTAGAAGCATGAGCGAACTTGTCTGGATGTACTTTTTTTTGTAGTGTTTGGTAAATATCAGCTAATTTATGAACATCGAGTTCATATTGCTCTGTAAAACCGAAAATCTGAAAATAATTCACAAAAACTCCAGCGAACGACTTAACATTAAGTCGTTCACAAAATATATACCACTGCGACTAAGTTACTTGCTACTCAGCAATATTTAAAAGGCTTAGAGACTTGGTATTAAACGTTAAAGCTTTCACCACAACCACACTCGCCTTTGGCATTCGGGTTTGTGAATTTAAAACCTTCGTTTAGACCTTCCTTAACAAAATCAACTTCAATACCATCAAGGTAAACTAAACTTTTTCCATCGATAATGATATTCACATCAGAGATTGAAAACAACGTATCATCTTCATTTAACTCATCAACAAATTCCATCACATAAGCTAAACCAGAACATCCCGTTGTTTTAATACCAAGACGTAAACCGAGACCTTTGCCTCGATTGGTAATAAATGACTGAACACGGTCTGCTGCGTCTTTCGTCATTGTAACACTCATAAATAACTCCGATGTTTAAGCAGTTTTACTGCGGTAATCTTCAATCGCTGCTTTAATAGCATCTTCAGCTAAAATAGAGCAATGAATTTTTACAGGCGGTAAAGCAAGCTCTTCGGCAATAGCAGTATTTTTAATTTTCCCTGCTTCGTCAATTGACTTACCTTTTACCCATTCAGTCACTAATGAACTTGAGGCAATCGCAGAACCACAACCATAAGTTTTAAACTTAGCGTCTTCAATAATACCGTCAGCGTTGATTTTTAGTTGTAACTTCATTACGTCACCACATGCCGGTGCGCCAACCATTCCTGTTGCTACTTGTGGATCATTTTTATCCATTGAGCCAACATTACGTGGGTTTTCATAGTGATCAATTACTTTTTCTGAATAAGCCATGATTTCTCTCCTAATAACGATGAACGAAACAAAATGCCCGCTCATCAGTAAAATTTTTAGTGGGGATGCTTAGTGAGCAGCCCATTCAATTGAGTCTAGATCAATACCGTCTTGGAACATTTCCCAAAGTGGTGACATATCACGTAAATGCCCAATTGATTTTTGAATAAGTGTAATCGCGTAGTCTACTTCTTCAGTCGTGGTAAAACGGCCAAAGCTAAAACGAATTGAACTATGTGCCATTTCGTCATTTAAACCTAAAGCACGAAGAACATACGAAGGCTCTAAACTAGCTGAAGTACATGCAGAGCCAGAAGAAACCGCTAAATCTTTAAGCGCCATAATCAAAGACTCACCTTCAACAAAATTAAAACTTACGTTTAAGTTACCCGGATAGCGATTATCAAAATCTCCGTTAACAAAAACTTGTTCCATGGTGTTCAAGCCAGCCCATAAACGATCGCGCATTTCAGTTACGTGAGCGATGTCTTGAGTAATTTCTTCTTTGGCAATGCGACAAGCTTCACCTAAACCAACGATTTGATGCGTTGGTAATGTTCCACTACGCATACCGCGTTCGTGTCCGCCGCCATGCATTTGAGCTTCAAGACGAATACGAGGCTTACGACGCACATACATAGCGCCCATACCTTTTGGACCATAGAATTTATGTGCTGAAATTGACATTAAATCAATTTTCAACTTTTCCATGTCTACTTCGATTTTGCCAACACTTTGTGCGCCATCAACATGGAAAACAATTTTACGTGCACGACACATTTCGCCGATTGCTGCAACATCTTGAATAACACCAATTTCGTTATTAACATGCATGATGCTAACTAATACAGTGTCATCACGCATAGCTGCTGCTAATTTATCAAGGTCAATCAAGCCATTGCTCTCAGGATCTAAATAAGTCACCTCAAAGCCTTGGCGCTCTAGTTCGCGACAAGTATCTAAAACAGCCTTATGCTCTGTTTTACAGGTGATAACGTGCTTACCTTTTTTACGATAAAAGTTGGCAGCGCCTTTAATGGCTAAGTTATTTGACTCGGTAGCTCCTGAGGTAAAAACAATCTCACGAGGGTCGGCATTAAGAAGCTCTGCGACTTGATTTCGTGCAATATCAACCGCTTCTTCAGCTTGCCAGCCAAATTTGTGTGAACGAGATGCAGGGTTACCGTAAAAACCGTCAGTAGTCATATACTGCATCATTTTTTCTGCAACACGTTTATCTACAGGTGTTGTAGCTGAGTAATCAAAATAAATAGGAAGCTTCATTCGCTAACGTTCTCCAGTTTGACAACACGCATTTAGTGCATGTCGTGCATAATATTCTTGGTTTTAATTAATGTTTCTAATGACGGCATAACTTTGTTTGCTCGCGCATGCGCTTTGTCTTGTCGTCTAGACACTAATTTCACATTGCGTTGCTCGACAAGTTCGGCCAACGTTATGTTTTTTAAAAAATCTTCGATTCGGTCACTTAAACCTTCCCACAATGTATGGGTTAAGCATTCGTCACCGTTTTGGCAATTACCTTTACCGTCACATCTCGTCGCTTTAATAGATTCATCAACAGCATTGATAACATCAGCAATCGAAATTTTTGCAGAACACATCCCTAAGCGATAACCTCCGCCAGGACCTCTAATACTATTTACTAAGCCATATTTTCTTAACCGAGAGAATAGTTGTTCTAAATATGACAACGAGATCCCCTGTCGCTCTGAAATATCGGCTAAAGGTACGGGTCCAGTTACTGCATGTATTGCTACATCTAACATAGCAGTTACGGCGTAACGCCCTTTTGAAGTCAGTTTCATTGTGTGCCCCTATCGAATCGTTAGCAATTCTACATAACCTTATAAAATAGTCAACTAAATACCCGACTGTTTTACTCAAGTATTCTACACCTGTTGTAAAAATAAGCAATTAATAGCCAATACCTTAGTTTGATAGGGATCAAACATCGGGTAACTCATCAATTATTTTCTATTAAATTTCGGGATCAAATGACTCCACACGTTTTTCTCGACGTTTAGCTGCCGCTATTTCATCGTCAATAAATTCGCCAACTCGAAGTTCAGGTAGATCCTCTTGACACACTTCACCACCAAGATGATTGACTTCTTTACATAAGTCAGCGACTTTTTTATCCATTAAGTGCATATGATCAAGGACTCGACCAATAGCTTTAGCGACAGGATCAGGATTATCCGCAGATACCGCATAGGCATCGAACCCAAACTTTTTAGCCACTTGGTCACGTTGTTCTTTTTCTGACTGGCTTTTTTCATTAACAATACGTGCCGGAATACCAACAGCTGTTGCATTAGCAGGCACATCTTTCACCACCACAGAGTTTGAGCCAACTTTACCGCCTTTACCGATAGTAATGGGGCCAAGGACTTGAGCTCCTGCACCGATAACCACGTTGTCTTCTAATGTTGGATGACGTTTACCGGCATTCCAGCTTGTGCCTCCTAGAGTAACACCGTGATACAAGGTAACATCGTTACCAATCTCAGCGGTTTCACCAATAACAATCCCCATGCCATGGTCAATAAAAAAGCGACGTCCAAGTGTTGCTCCTGGATGAATTTCAACACCAGTTAACCAACGTGAAAATGTTGATAAGCTACGCGCAAGTAAATACCAGTTATTTTTCCACAACTTATGGCTCAAGCGATGGATCCAAATGGCATGCATACCAGGATAATTGGTGAGAACTTCTAGCGTATTTCGAGCGGCGGGATCTCTATCAAAGACACTTTTAATATCTTCTCTGATACGGCTGAACATATTTCTATCCTTCTATATATTGGTTAAGGCAAGTACCAATATATACCCGTTATCGGTCAAAATGCAGAATTTAGAAGGCACTTTGCATCGAAACGGGTACGATTGCTTACTTTTATTATTCTTTGTTTGCTTCTTTATCATTAGCTTTAGCGGCTCTTTGCACTGAAGCTAAGATTCCACGCATCATTTTGACTTCTTTAACATCGGGACGGGCACGATTAAATAAGCGTCGTAACTTAGTCATCACTAGGCCTGGATGACTCGGCGTTATAAAGCCAGTTTCTTTTAAAGCATCTTCAAAATGTTGATAAAAGCGCTCAGTTTCGTCCATAATCGGATATTCGTCTTCATCAAGCGTCTTTTTGGGTAAATTTTTACTTAAATTTTCGCCTTTTGTTTGAAATGCTTTTTGTTGATCAATTAAAAAACTGGTCCGCACTTCATAACTTAAGGTTTGAACCGCCATCGCTAAGTTCAATGAACTGTAATCAGGATTGGCTGGGATCTGCACATGAAAATGACAAAGTTGTAATTCGTCGTTAGTTAAACCACTGCTTTCACGACCAAAAACTAAAGCAACTGGAAAGTTATAGGCTTCTTCGACAAGTTTTTCTCCACAGCCCCTTGGCTCCAACATTGGCCAAGGTAAAGTACGAGAACGTGCGCTGGTGCCAACAACTAAACCACAATCACTAATAGCTTCCGCTAAAGTAGCAACTACCTTGGCATTTTTTAATACATCAGTAGCCCCTGCAGCTAAAGCTTGTGCTTGACCATTTGGCATTTCAATAGGATCAACTAATATAAGTTCACTTAACCCCATTGTTTTCATAGCGCGTGCGGCTGAACCAATATTACGACAATCGGAAGTATTAACTAATACAATCCGAACATTACTTAAAAGTGATGATTGCTCTGACATTATCTTAAATTACTCAATTTATAGTTAATTTATAAAATAAATTATACCTACTGGTATTAACTATCTAGATGGCTAAAATTAACAATAATATTATCATAGAACATTAACCTTGTGCTGAGAAAAAATCATCAAATTTATTGAAAATGGTTAGTGCGAAAAATTATGTGTTAGTTATTAAACATCTATGAAATTTTTTCTTTGATATTTTATATAAAAAACAATGTCGCTAATTACTGATAACTTTGCTATAATTTTCGCGCTTGAAAATCCGCTCGGCGGCAAGCCTCGTTCTTTATAAAAGTTGTTATACTGTTTAATTCTATTTACAAATATGTAAAAGGTAGTCTCTATATGCATCCTATGCTTAATATTGGTATTCGCGCTGCGCGTAACGCAGGTAAAGTTATTGTTCGTGCCATCGAACAGTTAGATAAAGTTGAAGTTCAAGCAAAAGGGACAAATGATTTTGTCACTAGTGCTGACCTAAGCGCTGAAGAAGCCATTATTGAAACATTAAAAAAATCATACCCTAACCATACAATTATTGGTGAAGAATGTGGTGTGATTAAAGGAAAAGATGACGACTTCCAGTGGGTTATTGATCCAATAAACGGTACAACGAACTTTATTAAAGGCATTCCACATTTTTCAGTGTCTATTGCTTTGAAAGTCAAAGGTAAATTAGATCAAGCTATCATCTTTGATCCTTCTCGCGGTGAACTTTTTACTGCTAGTCGTGGTAAAGGCGCACAACTCAATGGCTTTCGTATTCGCGTAAAACAACATAAAGAACTCTCTGGTGCAATTGTTGCCACAGGTTTCCCATTTAAGCACAAGCAACACAGCAACGCTTACTTAGAAATGTTTAAAACATTATTTACTAAATCATCAGATCTTCGCAGCTCGGGCTCTCCAGCTTTAGATTTAGCTTATGTCGCTGCCGGACGTGTTGATGGATATTTCCAAATTGGTTTAAAACCTTGGGAATCTGCTGCTGGTGAATTATTAATTATTGAAGCCGGTGGTTTAGTCACTGATTTCGTTGGCGATCACAACCATACTGTTTCAGGTAATATTGTTGCTGCTTGTCCTCGTTTATTAAAAACTATTCTAAAAGATATCCGCCCTCACTTAGGTGAAGCGTTAAATAAATAGTCACAGTTTACATAAACAGATTTGAAAGAAGCGCTTACGGCGCTTTTTTTATACCTTGGTAATATTTATTAACATTAAATTTACTTTATATCGTTACTTTTATTGGTGTTTGGATAAATAAAAGGCACAATATCAGCAATATTATTAATCATTAAAATAAGGTTTCACTCATGAAGTGGGCAGCGCTAAGCTTTTCATTATTAACCGTTCTTGCGAACACTGGCTGTAATACAGCAGAAAAATCAATTAACTCAGTAACAATCAGCCAACAATCTGAACAGACGAATGTGGTTGATAGCGCTATAAATATTGAATATAGCAAGTTCGTCTTAGCTAACGGTTTAGAAGTTGTATTTCATATAGACCGTTCAGACCCAGTTGTTGCTGTTGCATTAACGGCACATGTTGGATCTGCTCGTGAAACACAAGGACGAACAGGCTTTGCTCATTTATTTGAACATTTGCTCTTTCTCGAGTCTGAAAACCTGGGTAAAGGTGGATTAGACAAAATGAGTGCCCGTATTGGCGGCTCAGGTGCAAACGGCTCGACTAGCCGCGATAGAACAAATTATTATCAAACTGTCCCCAATGACGCTTTAGAAAAAATGATCTGGGCAGAAGCTGACAAACTAGGTTTTTTTATCAATACGGTGACCGAAGAAGTACTCGCTAAAGAAAAACAAGTGGTTAAAAATGAAAAAAGACAAAGTTATGACAACCGCCCTTATGGTCATACACAGTATGTTATTGATAAAAATCTTTATCCAGAGAGTCACCCTTACAACTGGCAAGTGATTGGTTCATTATCTGATTTACAAAACTCAACACTTCAAGATGTTAAAGATTTCTTTAAAAGCTGGTATGTCCCCAATAATGTTACCTTGGTTATTGCCGGTGACTTTGATGAAGCACAAGCAAAAGCTTGGGTACATAAGTATTTTGATGAGATTAAGGCGGGTAATGAAATATCGCCCCTCGCCAAGCAAGCTGCAAATCTAACAACAACCAAGAAAATTTATCATGAAGATAATTTTGCTAAGTTACCCGAACTCAGCCTAACTTGGCCGACAGTCCCACAATATCACTCAGACAGTTACGCATTAAATGTTTTAGTTGAATTGCTCAGTGATGGTAAGAAAGCCTTACTCAATAAAAAGCTAATTGATGAATTAACCTTAACCTCTCGAGTAACCATGTATCACTACCAATCAGAGTTGGCTGGCCAATTAATGGTAAAGGTACGAGGCTTTGAGAACACTGACTTAAACCAGATTGACCAAGCAATTAGTCAAGCACTTAGCGAGTTTGAAAAAAAAGGTTTTAGTGATGAAGATCTTGCTACGATTAAGGCAGGTCAAGAAACAGCCTTCTATCGTGGGCTTTCAAGTGTATTAGGTAAGGGCTTTAAATTAGCACAATATAATATTTTCACTCAGGATCCTGGTTTTATTAACCAAGAAGCTAAAAATATTTTAGCCGTCAACAAAGCAGATGTTTTACGTGTTTATCATCAATATATTAAAGACAAAAGTTTTGTTGCCACCAGTTTTGTACCGAAAGGCCAAAAAGACTTAGCATTAGAAAACTCTATAAAAGCACAAATTATTGAAGAAAAAATTGTCGCTAATGCAGAGCAAAGTTTTGATGCTGGCCAGCAATCACGTTATGTAAATACGCCTTCAAGTTTCGATCGAGCGAGTGAACCTAAATATGGTGAAGCCCCAACGCTATCGGTACCTACCGTTTGGCAAAGTCAGTTAAGCAATGGGCTACATTTTTACGGGATAAAAAATAGCGAAGTCCCTTTAGTACAGCTTGAGATAACGGTTGCTGGTGGCTTATTATTTGATGATATACAAAAAGTCGGTGTCGCCAACTTAGTCGCTGAAATGATGAATAAAGGGACCAAGTATAAAAGCCCTCAACAACTAGAAGAAGCGATTAATAAACTTGGCGCTACCATTAGTATTTATGCAACTCAAGAATCAATAAAGCTATCAGCCAGTACTTTAGCAAGAAACTATCAAGCAACTGTCGACTTGATCACAGAGATGCTCTTAGCACCTCGTTGGGATGAAAAAGAGTTTACTCTCACCAAGCAAGATATTATTAGTCAAATAATACAACAGCAAACCAACCCCAACCAATTGGCTAATAACCAAATGAATAAATTACTTTATGGTAAAACTCATATTTTATCGAATAACTTATTAGGGACATTATTGTCTGTTGAGGAAATCACTTTAGCTGATTTAAAAATATTTTATCAAACAAAACTGTCGCCAAATTTAACGGATATTCATATTGTTGGCGATATCGATGAAACAAGCGTATTAACGGCTTTTAAAAAATTAGAAAATAATTGGCTTAATACTAAAGCTGTTTTGCCTAAGATGTTACCAGCAGCGCTACCCACATCATCAACCCTATATTTTTATGATGTGCCCGATGCTAAGCAATCGCAGTTGAGAATTGGCTTCCCAGCCTTAAATGCTATGCATAAAGATTTCTATAGTGCTCAAGTGATGAATTATATTCTAGGCGGCGGTAGTTTCGCTTCAAAACTCACCCAAGAATTACGTGAAGGAAAAGGTTATACCTACGGCGTGCGTTCAAGTTTTAGCGGCAGTAAATCAAGTGGCGAGTTTATCATTAGCAGTGGTGTGCGCACCAATGTCACATTAGAGGCTACAGCATTAATAAAATCGCTGGTAGAAAATTATCAAACTGATTTTACTGACCAAGATTTAGCAACTACTCAAAGCTATTATTTAAAGAGTAATGCGAGAAAATTCGAAACATATAACGCTAAACTGACCATGTTAGAAAATATTAGCCAGTACAACTTGCCGATAAACTATGTATTAGCACGAGCAAAATCAGTTGAAAGCTTAACTTTGGCTAACGTCAAGTCTTTAGCCAATCAACATTTACACCATCAACAAATGATTTACTTAGTGGTAGGTGATGCAAAATCGCAACTACCACGTCTAAAAGCATTAGGTTTAGGAGAACCTATTCTTATAAATGCTAATTAATTAGAAAGATGAATGTCAGCCTAGTGATTAACCACTAGGCTGAAAAATATATTGAGTATAAAAGGATGAGAACGCGGATAAGTATTAGCCACTGACATTAACTTGTTGCCTATCTTGCATGAATAACACTAACACAAAGCCAATAAATGCTGCAGATGCCGCTAGGTTATAGGCAAGTTCACTGCCTTGCCCTCCTTGCCAAACGATACCAGCAATATAAGCGCCAATCGCGCCACCTAGACCATAAACACCACCGATATAAATAGCTTGGCCACGATTTTGTTGGTCGTGATTAAAATGTTGATGGATAAATTGGATAGAAACACTATGGTACAAACCAAAACTCAGCGCATGTATGCACTGTACTAAAACAAGTACCCAAATGACATCGGCAAAACTACCCGTCATAAACCAACGTAACGAGGTGAGTAATATACTGATGGCCAGCAAGGTTTTTAGTCGGAAGTATCGAAAGAATATACTCGCATAGATAAAAATAAGAATTTCAGCCAATACCGAGATGGTAATGAAGATACCAACCGCAAATCCTGGATAAGCGAGCTCACGAAGGTAAAGCGCAAAAAAACCATAATAAGGACCAAAACTCATTTGTAACATCAGGCCAGCAAGAAAAAAGAATATAAATGAGCGACTGAATATTTTATCGCTGATTTTTTCGATTTGCTGCACAGGATTTTTAGTCTTTTTTGCAGGGTGGAGTTTCATGCTTGAAAGAAATAGTCCCGCCAGCACAATGACACCTAAATAAGTAAAAGCATCTGCGGAATACCGTTCAATTAAATCCCCGGCTATCACAGCCAAGAAAATAAAACCGATACTGCCCCATAAGCGTATACGCGCATAAATTTTAGCACTACGTCTAATAGAATTAAGAGTAAGCACTTCAAGCTGAGGTAAAACAGCGGTCCAGAACAAGCTAAAAATCGCTAAACAAAAAACAACAGGCCAATAACCATTTAGCCAAAAAAGTAATGAAAAGCTCAATAATGCCAACAAGGCACCGCTGCGAATAATGGTTAATTGTTTACCTGATTTATCGGCGGCAAAAGCCCAAAAGGTTGGACCGATGATTTTAGTGGCTGTAATAATAGCCAGAATCTCACCTATTTCAATTGAGCTGAAGCTTTTGGCATCAAGAAAAACAGGTAGAAAAGGAATGATCAAGCCTAAGATAGCAAAATACCAAAAGTAACTCGAAGACAGTCTGACGAACTTAACTGATGTCATCACTTTTGGTATTTAATAATAAAGACGACTTAGGCTTCTATATCAGGTGTTACACAAACGACATCAGCATTTTGTCCACGATGACGTAAAAAATGATCCATCAAGGTTAGTGCTAACATAGCTTCAGCAATAGGAACCGCACGAATACCCACACAAGGGTCGTGGCGACCTTTAGTCACTAAGTCAGTCGCTTTACCATCTAAATCAATGGTTTTACCACTAACACCAATACTTGAAGTTGGTTTCATCGCAATATTTGCAACAATACTTTGTCCTGATGAAATTCCGCCTAAAATGCCTCCACTGTGGTTACTTGCAAAACCCTCAGGCGTTAACTCATCGCGGTGCTCAGAGCCTCTTTGATTGACGACAGCAAAACCATCACCAATCTCAACACCTTTAACAGCATTTATGCCCATAAGCGCATGAGCGATATCTGCGTCCATTCGATCAAAGATAGGTTCACCTAAACCAACAGGAACGTTAGTGGCTCGCACCATAATTTTAGCGCCAATAGAATCCTTTTCACGAATAATACCACGCAATAATTCGTCTAAGGCTTCAAGTTTAGTTTCGTCAGGAAAGAAAAATGGATTATTTTCTACAATATCCCAATCAATATTAGTTGCGCAAACATCACCTATTTGGGTAACACACCCTTGAATTTCAACGTTAAATTTTTCTTTTAAGTACTTTTTAGCTACGGCGCCTGCGGCGACTCGCATAGCGGTTTCACGTGCTGACGATCTTCCGCCGCCACGATAGTCACGAATACCATATTTTTGCCAATAGGTATAATCGGCATGACCTGGACGAAAGCTTTGCGCGATATTTCCATAATCTTTTGAACGTTGATCGGTATTTTCAATTAACAGCCCAATAGGCGTTCCTGTGGTTTTGCCTTCAAAAACACCCGACATTATTTTAACCTGATCGGCTTCACGACGTGCCGTAGTATAACGAGAAGTGCCAGGACGACGACGGTCAAGATCATCTTGTAAGTCAGCTTCTGATAAGGCGAGTCCTGGCGGACAACCATCAATAATTGCACCTAAGCCTAAACCATGGCTTTCACCAAATGATGTTACGGTAAATAATTTTCCAAAGGTATTGCCTGACATGAATATATCTTCTCTCTATTATTTGAATACACGATTACGGTAAATAAGCTAAATTACTTTTGTTCAAATGCTTGCGTTAAACTGTTCTGATGGCTTGTTAACTGTTCTTTAGTCAACATAAACACACCATGACCACCATTTTTAAAGGTTAACCACGTAAAAGGCACCTGTGGATAAACATGCTCAACATGAATTTGAGAGTTACCTACTTCACAAATTAACACACCGTTCTCATTTAAATGACTCGCCGCTTGAGCAAGAATTTCACGAACAATATCTAAGCCATCGACACCCGAACCTAAGCCCATTTCAGGTTCATGCAAGTATTCTTGCGGTAATGCGTCAACGTCTTCTTGATCAACATAAGGTGGGTTGGTTACGATTAAATCATAACTTAGCCCCTCAACCCCAGAAAAAACGTCAGATTGAATTGGAATAACTTGTTCTGTTAAACCATGATTTTCAATATTAATTTGTGCAACATTTAATGCATCAATTGATAAGTCGAGCGCATCAACCTCGGATTCAGGGAACGCTACCGCACAAGCAATGGCAATACAGCCGCTTCCCGTACATAAATCAAGAATACGTTTAGGTGGATTTTCGGGTGAAAAATTTGGCGAAAAGTGTTGCTCTATTAATTCACCAATAGGGGAGCGTGGCACTAAAACCCGCTCATCGACATAAAAGGGTAAGCCAACAAACTGGGCATGATTGGTTAAATATGCAGCCGGCAGTTGTTCGACGATACGTCGTTCAATTAAGGCCAATACCGCTGATTTTTCAGTTGATGTTAAACGACAATTAAACACTTGTTCATTTAACTCTACTGGCAAGTTTAAAGCGAACATCACTAAAGTTATAGCTTCATGCCACGCATTATTAGTACCGTGACCAAAAAAAAGCTCGGCTTGATTAAATTCACTGGTGGCAAACCGTAGATAATCACCTATGGTAAACAGTTCATCCTTAATCGGTGAAAAATCAACTTCGTTCACATTTACTCTCTTTATTTAACAAGTTTTATAAGGGGTACTATAACAATTAAATTAATTCATGGTGCAAATTTAAATGAAGATAAATTTTCAAGAACAAGACGATTGATTGACTAATAGCTGGCTATTGGGATTAAAAGCAACGCTGTTTTTGGATATTTAGAGCATTAACATTGATCATTGAGTTAATTTACTCGGTATTATAACCTTTTGCTTGTTATTGCCCACAGATGTTTTTAGAATTTGAATTGTTTTCCCTCTTAAAGTAAGAATGTAGTTTCCAAGATGAAATTTAAAGACGCATTGACACCCGATGAGAAAGATTTATTTATGCAGGCTATTGGTAAAGTAAAGCCAATTGTGCAAGATAAAATTGCGCCTATAAAAAAGCAAAGCCAAAATCAATCTTTACATCTTGGAAAAAACAAAGCAGATGCGAAGAAAAAACAACATGCTGAGTTCTACTTTTCTGATGAGTTTGAACCAAATCTGAATCAGCAAGGGCCGATGAAATATGTGCGTGAAGATGTTGACAGCTTTGAGGCTAAAAATTTAAGACGCGGTCAGTACGCACCCGATTTAATTTTAGATTTACATGGTTTAGATCAGAAAACAGCCAAGTTAGAAATTGCCGCGCTAATGTTTGCTTGTAAAAAAGAACATGCGAAGTGTGTCTGTATTGTACATGGCTTAGGTTCACAGGTACTAAAGAATAAAGTCCCACATTGGCTAGTGCAACACCCTGACGTAATGGCTTTTCATCAAGCACCACTTGAGTGGGGTGGTAATGGCGCATTATTGGTTTTAGTTGAACTTAATGATCGCTTCGCTGATATTATCTAACCAAAGCGCTAAAGACTGTTGGGTGTCGTATGCGAAACTAACTGCCCTTTCGCGGTACTTATATCATAATCAATAACCGCAATAGAGGCAGTTTCAAATAACGGCGCATGTTGACCACAGGTAAACTCTTCCACTAAATAACAGACCAAAGGCATATGTGAAACAATAAGTACATTTGCCTGGGCATTATCGATGAAAGTGACATCAATATAATTATGCATTTGTTGAGCTGAGTCTTCTGGCGTTATAAATTCAAGCGTGGTTAGAGTTGTTGTTGTTGCTAAGATGTTTTTTACAATTTTTGCGGTTTGTTGAGCGCGAACATAAGGGCTAACAAAAATAGCATCAAAATGCTCTTTTTGATGGACCAATTTCTTTGCCATCATTTCAGCTTCACGTTGACCAACGGCAGTTAATTCACGACCTTTATCAGAAGGAGCCATTGCTTGAGCTTGACCATGTCGCATTACAAATATTCGCATAAATTTTCCAAATAACATCATTTTTTCAAATCGATGGCATTTTAGCGCTTATTTCAGTCTATAGTATAGATAATTAATAGATAAATTAAGAATACAATAGACTCTAGTTGGTGCTTCAGGTAATTTAACTAGATAATTAAAATAATCTTAGAAACAAACGCTTACCTTTCCAGTGTTCGTCACAAATGAGGTTGCTGCAGTGTTTGCCGGAGCCGATATTGAAAAAAAGCCCAAATGACAACAAGCAATATAAAACCTTAACATTAGCTAATGGCTTGCGTGTTCTATTAGTTCACAACGAACAAACCAATAAATCAGCTGCAGCATTGGCAGTAAATATTGGCCACTTTAGTGACCCCAGCAACCGTGAAGGTTTAGCCCATTTTCTAGAACACATGCTATTTTTAGGCACTAAGTCTTATCCAGACGGCAGTGAATATCAAAAATATATTAGTCAACATGGCGGTAGTAATAATGCATGGACAGCAACTGAGCACACCTGTTTTTTCTTCGATATCCAACATCAACATTTTACTTTTGCTTTAGATCGTTTTAGCCAATTCTTTATCAGTCCTTTACTCTCACAAGAGTTTGTTGAAAAAGAACGCCAAAATGTTGATGCTGAATTTAAACTTAAACTTAAAGACGATATTCGTCGTCTATACGATGTTCACAAAGAGACGATTAATCAAGCCCATCCGTTTTCAAAATTCTCGGTTGGTTCAATTGATACTCTAGCAGACAGAAAAGAAAGCGATCTGACAACCGAAATACGTGATTTTTTTCAACAGCATTATCGTGCCAACATAATGACACTTGTATTAGAGGGCCCACAGTCACTTGATGAGTTATCACAATTAGCAAAGAATAAATTTACCGATATAAAAGCCGCAACCTCAAGCCCCAAAATAATAGATATACCGCTTTATTTACCTGAACACCAACAAATAAAAATTAATGTAAAACCGGTAAAGAATGACAGGCAACTTATTGTTAGTTTTGCAATGCCCAGCATTGATCCCTACTACCGTAACAAACCAGAATCTATTTTGACCTATTTACTGGGTCATGAGGGTAAAGGCAGTATATTGTCTTATCTTAAAAAACAGCGTTGGGCACTTAGCTTAACCGCTGGTTCAGGAGTAAATGGTTCAAACTTTAAAGATTTCAATTTAAGTATTTCACTTACTGAATTAGGTGAGCAACATATTAACGAAATCATTAGCAGTATTTTTTCTTACCTAAATTTAATGAAGAGCAAACCTGTTGATGAGTTTTATTATCAAGAAAAGCAGGCAATCGCTAATTTAGCGTTCAAGCACCAAGAAAAACTAAAACCATTAGATTCTGTTTGTCAGTTAGTTATTAACATGCAGCATTACGGATCCGAAGATTATATTTACGGTGACTACATAATGGATGGTATGCAACAACAAGAAATCAATGTCTTGTTGGGCTATTTATCAGCAAGCAATATGCGCATTATTCATATTAGTGCGCAAAATGAATTTGATAAAAATAGTTTTTGGTACCAAGTCCCTTTCAGTATTGAAAAAATAACTCAACTGCAAATTAACACTTGGGAAAATGAAGCATTAACAGCTAATTTTTCTTTGCCGCTAAGTAATCCTTATATTGTCGAAGAGCCCAAAATATATCCGTGTCAACCTGTTGCTAAGCAGGGTAATAAAACCCCCAAATTAATTGAAAAAATTGATGGTTTATCTGTATGGTTTAAACAAGACAGTACTTTTATTGTCCCCAAGGGCTATATTTACATAGGTATTGATGCTCCCCTAACGATAAAAGACAGCAAACATATTGCAATGACACGGTTATTTGTTGATTTGTATAGCGATGCTGTTATTGAACAGCATTATGATGCTGAATTAGCTGGAATTCATTACCATTTATTTTCGCACCAAGGTGGTATTACTCTACAACTATCAGGGGTTAGTACTAAACAAGACAAGTTACTCGAACAGTTATTGATAAGTCTAGTCACTGAGGATTTCATTGAAGAAAAGTTTGAGTTATTTAAAAAACAATTAATTAACCACTGGCATAACGCGCAAACCAGTAAATCTATTTCGCAATTATTTTCGATTCTTAGCTCAACAATGCAACCTAAAAACCCAACAAGTAGTTCACTCGCTAACGCGCTAGAAAATACTTCTTTCGAAGAGTTTGTCGCCTTTAGAAAACACTTGTTTGATGAGATAACTATTGAGGCGTTAATGCATGGCAACTGGTTACCTGAACATGCATTGAAATTTAGTGAACAATTAAAAGCAGCATTTAGTCATCATTATTCAGATAAGTATGCCGTTAATGTACCTGTTCTTGATATTGAAGACCAAGGTGACATTCACCTTCCTTTGCATTTACCAGAACATGATCATGCTGCCGTGGTGTATTACCCGTTCGTAGGAAAAGATTTAACAACAATAGCGATAACGATGATCGCCAGCCAAATATTGTCACCCCTATTTTTTCAAGAAATGCGCACTGAAAAACAATTTGGTTATCTGGTAGGAGTTGGCTTCATTCCTATTAATCGTTATCCTGGTATCGCTTTCTATATACAGTCACCGCACGTTGACGCTATTGTTTTAGTAAAAGAAATAAACGAGTTTATTAATAGAGCACAGGACAATTTAACACTGTTATCTGAGCAAGATTGGCAACATATTCAACAAGGTTTGGCGAGTCAATTACAAGAAAAAGACTCAAGTTTACGAATAAAGAGCCAACGATTTTGGGCCGCTATTTGTAATAAAGAAACGAATTTCGATGAGAAACAACAATTGATCAACGTTATTTTATCATTGACGATTGATGATATTAGTCGCTTCTTTACTCAACAACTTTTATTTAACAACAATACCGACAGGATAACCTTAGCAAGTTACCAAGAAAACATTGCAGAAAATGATGAGAAAACATTGCAGCACAATGAAAGTATTGAAAAAAAATTAAAAAATTGTCAAAGAAAATACTAAACCTGCCGATAAAATATTAGGGCTAATGATATTAACTTATCTGAGTATCTAATTCATATAAGGGTAAATAAGTTGACTTAGCTCTAGCCATGATTTTTAATGTGGCTTGATGCAATATAAATAACAAAAATAATAAAATTGCTTGCTTAATTTATACCGTTCAAACGGTCAAATAATTCATTATAAATATTTTTCTTCTATTTTATATTATGAGTGGTGTAAATAAGCCTAATTGAAGCTTCTATCCAAGGTTGTATTTGTGCTTAATTTTTTTCCAAAGACTCATCTGATAAAATACCAACAGTTCTTCCGCATTTTATGCTTACTCACTCTCACATTAATATTTGGTATCCAAAGTGCTTTGGCTGAACAAACAACAGCAACAACAGAAAACCTTATCGCAGAGAGCACCTCACTATCTAGCCAAGCCACTTTAAAATTCAAGCATTTATTAACCACTGATGGCTTAAGCCAAAACAACGTCTTTGATATTGCCCAAGATCTCAATGGTTTTATATGGATAGCGACAGAAGAAGGTCTCAATAGATATGATGGAAAAAACTTCGTACATTATCGAAACAACTTAGAAGACCCTAACTCCATTGCCAATAACTTTATCCGTAAAGTGTTTATTGATAAAGATGGAGTGCTGTGGGTTGGTACCCGGAAAGGTTTAAGTAAATATAATGTACTACTTGATAATTTTGAGAATTATTATCATCAAGAAGGTAATAATGAATCATTAAAAGACGATGTGGTTTGGGATATCTATCAAGATAAAGACAATAATATTTGGGTATCTACCGCAAACGGTATTCATAAATTTAACGAAGCAAATAATCATTTTAAACAAATAAAAATTCACGGACTCGAAAATGAATTAAAAGAAATAAAAACGATTTATCAAGACTTGAAAGGAAACTTTTGGTTTGGCAGCTACGATAATGGGATTTTCTTAGTGAATGAAAACTTAAATTACTCTGCGTCATTACAAAAGAAAAAAAATAAATTTCACATAACCATACCAGCTAATTCATTGTTTGACATAAAAGAAATTAAGGGTAACTACTGGTTAGCAACCGATGATGGTATTTATGTCTTAGATGAAAATTATAATTTAGTTGATCGTTACCACACAACTCATAAAAAAAATAAAATCATTTCAGACAACGTAAGAAGTATAGTGCTCAGTAATAATTCAAAAATTTGGGTTGGCACTAACAATGGTTTGAATATTATAGACCCAAGTTTAAAAAGTATAAGAACCTATCAAAAAAATCAAATACCTAGCAGTCTTTCAGAAAATAGAACCCTAAAAATTATCAAAGATATAACGGGTAACTTATGGCTTGCAACATACGGAAAAGGGGTAAATATATTTTTTAATGACTCGCTTCATTTTGAGCATTATTCAAATGGAAGCACTAGCAGTTACATTGAGTTATTAGCTGAAACAACGGACGGAAAAGTTTGGTTTAATGAACGAAATTCCGGATTGAATTATATAAAAAGTACAACTTCAGGTAATTATATTAATTCAATGAAAAGCAAAGATATTGATCATATAGAAGCTGACAATAAGAATAATTTATGGATAAATACCTCACCAGATAACGACTCTGGTGAATTATTTATTTATAACGTTACTTCTAAAAAAACAGTAAAAGTTGAAGGTTGGAAAGAAAATTCACTTTATGACCAAAGCTATCCTTTTAAAGTTTTTAATAATAAAGTTTGGTTTATAGATACTAATGGCCACCTTACCTCCTATCTGATATCCACAAATGACTTTCATCGATACCAGCCACAAGATAATAAACGTTTAACAACCTTTGATATCGATAATAAAAATAATACCATTTGGTTAACCTCGGCAAATAACCAATTACTCTCTTTTGACTTATCGATATCTTCAGATAGCCAAAGAAAGTTTGATAATCATAATATTGAAGGTATTAAATATTTATCAACAATCGAGATAACTTCAATAAAAGTTTCAGACTTATGGGTTTGGCTAACATCTAAACAAGGTATCTTACTTTATGATAAGAAAAATGAGAAAACTACTTACTTTAATCAAAGTAACAAGTTATTAAACAATTCAATTCAATCTGTTTTGTTAGATAATAAAGAAAATGCTTGGTTTACAACGAATGGAGCTATTTCTTTTATTAATCCAACAACTCAACAAGTTAAAAACTTTGGTAAGGATCTGCACCTTGCTGATAATGAGTTTATCAACAACTCCGCTTTAAAAACAATTAACAATGAGCTTTATTTTGGTAGTCGTGATGGTGTATATAAATTTAATCCACAAAAAGTACTAAAGATTACCCAACAATTGAATTCGCCAAAATTAACAAAATTATTGATAGCTAATAAAAAAATTAATGTAAGGGATAAAGAAGGGCCTTCGAGTAATAGCGAATTCTCTTTAGGTAAACAGTTAAGTCAGTTAAATAATTTAACCTTAAAACACGAACAATCCCCCTTTACCATTGAGTTTATTTCGCCGAATGCAAAATATCCTGACCAAATAGGCTACCGATATCGTTTATTAAACTTAGAAGAGAATTGGATCGAGGCAGGTAAAAATAACTACCGAGCGACCTATACCAACCTGAGTCATGGTGACTACAGCTTTGAAGTTGAAGCCTATGATTTACTCGGTACTGTTCCAAATCAAAAGACTACCTTAAACATTCATATACTGGCTCCTTGGTGGTTATCAAAAAGCGCCATTATTGTTTATGCCCTATTTATATTATTAGTTATTGCTTATTTTGTTCAGCAAATACGCCATAAGCGTTTATTTCACTTACAAATTCAAAAAAGTGAAGAACGTTTGAAGCTTTCTCTATGGGGCAGTGGCGATGAAATGTGGGATTGGAATATAATCACTGGCAAGATATATCGCTCAAATATTTGGGGTATTTTAGAGTTTCCACAAGATGGAAAACGTAATGTCGGCTCCGATAAAACCAACATTAACGAACATGATATCGCGCGAGTTCGTGATGCAATAAACGACCATTTCGATAACGATACCGACCATTTTGAAGCGACCTATCGTGTTAAAAATAAAGATGATAAATGGATATGGGTACTTGATCGCGGAAAAATAGTCGAACGCGATGAAAAAGGCACCCCAACCCGTATGACAGGTACTTTAAAAGATATAAGCCGCATAAAAAAAGCTGATGAACGTTTAAAGTTATTTGCCAAGTGTATTGAAAATATTTCAGATGCGGTTGTTATATACGATCGTGCTTTTAATATTGTTGATGTCAATAAATCTTACCAACGCATCACCCAAAAAACGCGTAAAGAAATGCTTGGTATAACCTTAGAGTTTGCTCAATATCCAAAAAGTTTCACCAAAGATGTAAAAAAGCACTTAATAACCAAAGGCAGTTGGCACGATGAAATCGAAAGTAAACGTGATAATGGCGAAGAGTATTTAACCGACCTTAATATCGATGTGATACTTGATGAGAATAAAAGTATTTCTCATTTTGTTGGTGTATTTTCTGATATAACTAAGCGCAAAGAAACAGAAGCCGAACTGCGAAAACTCGCCAATAGCGATACATTAACAGGCCTGCCTAATCGCTCATATTTTCAAGCTAATCAAACTCTGCTAGTTAATAAAAAAGCCCCTCATGCTCTATTGGTTTTTGATTTAGATAATTTTAAAAAGATTAATGACTCTATGGGACACGAAGTAGGAGACGTACTTCTATGCCAAGTAGCAAAGAGAATGCAAGCTGTTGGTAGAAAGCAAGATACGGTTTACCGCTTAGGTGGTGACGAATTTAGTATTATTATTGAAAACACCAACGATATTCATACGATCACCAGTATTGCTAAAGATGTGCTAACGACCATTGCCCAGCCGCTAAAACTGAGAAATCAAGAAGTGGTTCTTTTTAGTAGCTTAGGTATTGTACTTTATCCTGAAGATGGCATATCCCCGCAAGAGCTACTGAAAAACGCCGATACAGCCATGTACCATGCTAAAAACAATGGTGGTAATAAGTATCAGTTCTTCAGTGATTCGATGAATAAAGCAGCCGTAAAACGCTTACAAGTTGAAAGCTTAATACGCCATGGTTTAAAAGAAGATTCTTTTTCAGTCTTCTATCAACCTAAAATTGAAATTTCTACCGGTAAAGTCGCTGGTATGGAAGCCTTAGTGCGTTTCGAAACCCCTAAAAAAGGCATTATCAGTCCAATAACTTTTATCCCTATATCTGAAGAAACAGGCCAAATAATTGACATTGGCGAGGTGGTTTTAAGAAAGTCATGTTTTGCGACTAAAAAATGGGTTGATGCTGGGCTATTTAGTGGTCGGGTAGCGGTCAATTTATCAGCGGTACAATTTACCCAGCCTAATTTGGTTGGCATGATCGCTGACATTCTCAAAGAAAGCCAATTACCGGCTAAGTACCTTGAATTAGAAATAACGGAAGGTACCGTTATGGACTCTCCCCAAAAAGCCATTGACATTATGTTGCAAATTCGAGCGATGGGTATTCATTTATCGTTAGATGATTTTGGCACGGGTTATTCGTCGCTCGCTTATCTGAAAAAATTTCCATTGAATACCTTAAAAATAGATAAAGCTTTTGTGGATGACATCGAAGAGTCTGAACAAGGACGTAACATGGTTGCGACCATAGTGACAATTGCGCACAACTTAGGCATGCAAGTAGTCGCAGAGGGGGTAGAAACGAATCAACAGCTCAACTTCCTCTCTGGTTTGCGCTGTGAGCAATTACAGGGTTACCTCTATAGTAAACCCTTGCCAGAAAATGACTTTCAGAAATATCTCCTCTCGCACCAAATAACTAACAAATCGACTAATTTTGGTAAAACGTCACGTTAATGTCACTTTGTAAATAAAATGACTAAAAAACGGTACTGCCTTTAACAAAGTTTTGACAAAAATACGATTCCACTAACCCCCCTCTCTAAAAGCCTTATTAAATAAGGCTTTAAATTTTTGGCACACTATATGCTTTAACATTCATGAAATTAATAATAATAATTAAGGAAATATGAATGCTTAGCTCACTTATTTTATCACTAGCAATGTCAACTTCACCTGTTCCAGTAATAGAGTCTGATTCATTTATGATGAATGAAATTGG